>JBJHCB010000001.1:0-37673 GCA_050485805.1 Gemmatimonadota bacterium
CCCAACCTGGCCAACAACCCGCCCCGGTGATCCTGCCTGGACCCCCGACCCGCCCCCGTCGGGGGTGAGGACGGGGAGGGAAGGACCGAACCCCCCGGCGGCCGCAGCCGCCGGGGGGTTCGTGCGCGGAACGGAACGGCCTCTCCAGGGCCGTCGGGCAACGCCCCGAGCCTCGTGAGCGGGCTCAGCGCGTTCCGGTGAGCCTCTCCACTTGCTTCCGGTGGTGCCGCATGTGGGCCCGGAGGAAGGACACGAGCCTACGCTGGTCCATGGGGCCGGAGACGGGGTGGCGAACCAGGAGCCGCCGGGGGGAACTCCCTCCCCGTTCCCTGAGGAGGGCGTCCAGACGCCGCCCCGCGGCGATCCACCGGGCCTCCACCTCCTGGAAGGACAGGGCCGGTGTGGGGTCCACCCGGGGCGTGGGAATGGACACCCGCAGGCCCAGACGGAAGACGGTCCAGACCACCAGGGCCCCAACGCGATCCCGGATCCGGGGACCCTTCAATGGCTTCTCGGCGGAGAGCGCCGCCAGGAACCCCTCCTCCGTGAGCATCAGGTGCTGGGCCACCTGGGACGGGGACCACCCGCCCTCCGAGGGCGGCCGCTGGGCCGCTCCACCCAGGGACCGCACCGCCTCCAGGAAGGCGGCCCGGTCCGAGGTGAGGGCCGCTACCGGGTCCCGCACGAGCCTTTCCCGCGCAACCCGTTCCAGGGAGGGGTGCTCCGCCCCCGCTCCACCCCGATCCGCCTCAGCGGTCCTCCGCCACGTCCACCGTCCGCCGCCACTCGTCGTACTGGCGCCGGAGATCCAGGAGGGGGTTCTCGGCCAGACGGTCCGTCCGCACGGAGAGGGCCAGCCATGGGGCCCGATCCGTCCCGGCGTCGGTCATCCCGATGCTTTCGGTGGCGTAGGGCGGATCGCCGCCCCGGGCCACGAGGATGGCGGCCATGGAGGTGGTCTGGCGAATGTTCCCCTGGTTGCAGCGGACGTCGCCCCCGGCAATGGAACCGGCCTCCAGGGCCCGCAGCAGACGATCGGAGAGGAGGTTGAATCCCGCCGGGTCCTCCCACCGGTACGCGTCCAGCGGGTCCTGTACCACGGCGGCGCTCACCAGGGTGTTCCCCTGGGAGCTCACCCCCCGGCTGGCATCCGCCATGACGCCCGCGTACCGGGCCACCCGGTCCTCGCCCATGGTGATCCCCTGGCGGAGGGGGGTGGTGAAGCCGGCCACGTGGACGAACCCGTCGTGCATGGTCACGACGCCGTACTGCCGCCGGTCCGTCTCCTCGTCCCACTCCGGGTCCGTGACCCGCTGCACGATCTCCTCGGCGGTGAGGCCCTCCTGGAGGAGGCGGAAGACCAGGTTCCGATTGTCGATGTTGAACCCGGCCTGGGTGGCCGCCGCCCCCTTCCCCGGGACCAGGGCCGCCACGCCGTCCCCGTAGGTCTCCACGCAGGAGGCCACCGCCACTCCCACGTCCCCGGTGACCGGGTCCACCCCCACCACCGACCAGGTGGTCATGTCCAGTTCCCGGGGGTACTCCGGGGCCTCGGGGCCGCAGGCGACCATGGCGGCCAGGAGGAGGGCGCCGGCGGCGCCGGGAAGGCCGGGGAAGGAACGTAGACGAGGGTGGGACGGCGGCATCGAGGTCACTCCGGGCTGGAGACGGTGGAATCCCGGCAAGCTATCCCGGCCTCCCCGATTTCCGCCAGCGCCGGGGCTCACCCGCTCGGGACCCCCTGCTCGAGCCGAAGGAGGATGGAGCCCAGGGCGGGTCGGAGCGAGTCCAGCTCCCGGCTCTCCAGGACCCTCCAGGCCCCGGCTCCGCCCGCGTCCCCGTCCCCGTCCCCGTCCCCGTCCCGCCGCAGGGTGAGGATCTCCCGGTCGGAAGGGGCTCCCTCCAGCCTCCACTCCAGCCGGTAGACCACGTGGGCCAGATCCTCCCCCTCGTTCACCACGCCCAGGACCCGGGTGGTGCGGTCCACCCAGGCGTTCACCAGCCCGGGGGCCTCGGCCTGCAGGGCCTGGAGGGACCGATGGAGCACCTGCCCGTCATCGAGGGCCCGGTAGGCCTCCACAGTGGCGACCCCCACCACGGCGTCCATGACCCCGGCGCGGGGGATCGCGGCCTCCGGCGGCTGGGCCTCCGGGGGCGCCCATGGATCGACCCCGGGGAAGAGAACCACCTCGAACCAGGTGCGGAAACCTGAGAGGGCCTCGGGGTGGACCCCTTCCACCACCTCTGCCCAGCGCATGGCCTCCACGGCGTCCAGGTAGCTCCTGGCCACCCCCTCCGGGTCCGTGGAGGGGAGGGCTCCGGTCGGGAGCGGACCGGCCAGGGCCAGGGCCAGGGCCGGCGCGAGAGCGAAAGCGAACAGGGGCCCGGATCGAAGGAAGGACTGGGTCACGGGGCTGTGGGCAGGGGCGGGGTGGAGGAGCGAACGAATCGGGAGAACCCGATGTACAATGGGCTGAAGGGGAGGGATCGGAACCATCCGGATCCCGGGGCTGCGGTGGAACCCATCCGGCTCCATGCCATGGAACCGGCCTCATGCGACGGGCCCATGTAACGGACGCCGGTCGCCGGCCCTCCCATCTCCATACACCGCCAGGGCACCCGCGTCCCCCTGGTGACCGGCCTCCGACTCTCGCCTGGTCCATGATGGCACCCTGGGCTCCACCCGAACCTCCGTCGGCCGCATGCCCCCACGCCCCGCCTGGGGCGCGGCACGGCTCTCTTCCCCGGCCTGGAGGGAGACGCCCTGGCGTACCCGCCCCCCTCTTCCTCCTCCCCATCCTCCTTGCGGCCCCGCTCCTGTTCCCCGGGGCCGCGGGGGCCCAGGAAACGGGACTGGCCCGCCTGCCCGGCACGGCACTGGACGTGGTCCCGCCCTCGCAGTGGGCCCGGGGAGAGCCGGGACGGATGGCGGTGGAGCGACCCCGCTGCCGGGAGACGGGCCCTGGGGATCTCCGGCGTCGGATCGTGGACGTGGCGGTCCAGGAGTGGGGCTACTTCGGTTTTCCCGTCTTCGATCTGGAGGGGGGAGACCGCCTCCCCCCCGCCCTGGTCCGCTCCGGATCGGGAGGGGCCGCCTTCCAGCGGATTCCCCCGGGAAGGCGGGTACCCCTCCTCACCCCCGATGAGATGGCCCGGGCCGCTCCCACCATCGCCGGATACTGGGCAGCCACCCCCGAAGGACCCGGGATCGTGCGGGAACAGAACGGCCGGTGGAACGGGCCCATGGGTCCCGGCGTGCGTTGGCGATACCCGTGGTCCGCCGCCTTCATCTCCTGGGTCATGTGTGAATCGGGGGTGGAGGGGGCCGGAGGTTTCCGCTACGCCATCGCCCACTGGAGCTACATCGATCAGGCCATACGGGCCCGGGACGGAAGGGAGGCCGGTACTGCCTTTGTCGCCCACGACCTGGGAGAGGTCCCGGTGGAGCCCGGGGACCTGCTCTGCCAGTCCAACCGCCCTGCCTATCGGGCGCTGGCGGAGCGACGCCGGCAGCTGGGGGTCGGGGCCCGGAGCCACTGCGACGTGGTGGTGGAGGTGGACCCGGATGGCGGACGGATCCTGGCCGTGGGAGGCAACGTCCTGGGTGCAGTCACCCTCAAGGTGTTCCCGGCCCAGGGAGGCCCGAGTGGGCGCCTCGTTCCCGTGTCCGGCCAGGGCCGCCCGCTCTTCGCCCACCTGAAGCTCCGGGCGGAGCCCATGGGGAACGGTGCCCTTCGGAGCAGTCCCACCTTCCAGGGCGCCCGCTGCGCCGGGCCGGAGGCCTCCTCAGCCCGGATGGCATGGGTGGCGGGTGAATTGGGGCTGGGGGGTCCGGCGCTCTCCACCCCGACGGCCGGAGCCTGCTGAGGCGGAAGGCTTCCCGGACCGGCTCAGGGGATCAGGAAAGGGGATGCTCCGGAGGCCCGGCAGCGCCTCCGCCTCAGGGAAGGTGGGCGCACCCGTGGTGGGATCGGTGTGGGGCTAATCGCCCAGGGGCGGCTCCGCCTTCTCTCGGGCGGAGGCCCTGGCCGGACGCCTGGTCTCGAGGGCATCCACGTCGATCCTGAACAGGCGGGCGGCCGTCTTCCACGCAATGGACTCCAGATCCTCGGCGTCGAACTTGAGCTCGTCCAGGAACCTCAGGTACGGGCCCATCTCCACCAGGGGCCAGTCGCTGCCGTACATGAGCTGCCGGCCCGGGTTGCCCATGTAGGCGATCATCTCCTTCAACCGCATGGCGACGTAGCGCTCGAACTCGTACGTGAAGGTGCCGAGGGTGAGGCCGGAGATGTCGGCGTAGACGTTGTCGTTCTTGTAGAGCACCTGGGCGGCGTCCTGGAACCAGGGATTCCCGAGATGGCACATGACAAGCTTCACCTCCGGGTGGTCCACGGCCACGTCGTCCACCAGGAGGGGGTGGGCCATCCGCACCTTCGCCTTCGGGCTGTAGGTGTCCCCGGTGTGGATCATCACCGGGACCTGGTGCTTCTCGGCGATGCGGAAGACGGCTTCCAGGGAGGGGTCGTTGATGGGGTAGAGATCATACCCCGGGTAGAGCTTGATCCCCCGGACGATGCCGTCCCGGATCCGCTCCTCCATGGAGAAGAGGTCGGTGCGCTGGTCCCCGCGCCAGCGGAGCCCCTCCACCACCGTGACCCGGGGATCGTCGGCCAGGTACTCCACGAGCTGTTCGACGCTGGGTCGGTCCAGGTCCACCTTGTAGGAGGTGATGACCACCGAATGGTCGACCCCCACCGCCTCCATCGTGTCGAAGAGGTGCTGGACATTCTCCGCGGTCGGCCGTCGGGTCGACTCGTGGTAGTTGTTGAGGTGGACATGGGCGTCGATGAGGAAGCGTGTCATCATGTTCGCAACCTACGGTCCGGAATGGAGTTCGTGAACCCATGCCTGTCCCCCTCCATCTCCTGACCGGGTTCCTCGGGGCCGGGAAGAGCACGGTGTTGGGTCACCTCCTGGCCCACGCGGGGGGCGAGCGCATCGCCGTCCTGGTGAACGAGGTGGGGGAGCTGGCCCTGGACCATCACCTCCTGGAGACGCTGGACGACGACGTCCTCCTCCTGTCCTCCGGGTGCATCTGCTGCTCCATCGAGGGGGAGCTCTTCGCCGCCCTCGAACGGGTCCTGGCCCTGGGGCCGACCCGCATCGTGGTGGAGACCACCGGTATCGCCGAGCCGGCGCCGATCCTCCATGGACTGGCGGGCCACCCGCGCCTCGGCACCGAGGTCGTCCTCGGCGGCGTCATCTCGGTGGTGGACGCCGAGCGGGGGGAGCTGCTCCTGGACGAACCGGAGGCCAGGGCCCAGGTGGAGCTGTCGGACCGCATCATCGTCTCGAAGGTGGACCTGGCGCCATCACGGGTTCCGTCCCTCCGGGCCCGCCTGGCGGAGGCCGCGCCTGCCGCCGAGGTCCGGGAGGCGGCAAACGGAGCGGTGGAGGTGGATTGGCTCCTGGCAGCGGGACCCTCGGCCCGCCTTCTGGAGCCCGCCTCTGCCCGGGAGTGGCTCCGCCATCGCCCCGCGGAGGATCACCGCGTCGGGAGCCGCGCCGTCCACTTCGGAGGACCGGTGGACGTGGAGGGCCTCGCCCTCTGGCTCCGCCTCGTCACCCAGCTGGATGGCGACCGGCTTCTCCGGGTGAAGGGCATTCTGGAGAGCCGGCGCAGCGGCAGGCTCTTCGTCCTGCAGAGCGTCCAGCACGCCGTCGCCCCCCTCCGGCCCCTGGAGGGACGTCCCCGGGATTGGCCGGGTTCCTCCCTGGTCCTCATCTTCCGCGATGCCCCCGGGGAGGCGGTGGACCGCTGGGTGGAGTTCGCCCATCTGGCGGCCCGGGGAGAGCCCTGGGCCTCCGGGTCCGGGTGAGGCCTCGGGGGATGCCCCTTCCCCGTCCCTGGAACCGGCCGTAATCTCTCCGCATTCCTGCTCCTCGGACCTCTGCCGAAGGCGCCATGCGGGACCATCACGCCGAGCTTGACGACCTCTTCAGCCTCGCCTACGAGGAACTCCGGCGGCTTGCGACGCAGGTGCGGGGCAGCGGCGAGGGGGAGACCTTCCGTCCCACCGTTCTGGTCCATGAGGCATGGATCCGGATGTCCGGATCCCCGGGGCTCGCCTCCCTCCCCCTCCCCCGGTTCAAACAGGTCGCCGCCAGGGCCATGCGCCAGGTTCTCGTGGACGCGGCCCGGCGGAGGAAGGCGGCGAAGCGGGGGGGAGGGACGGCACTGGTGACCTTCGACGAGTCCCTGGCCGCCGGGGAAAAGACCGTCCAGGAGGTGTTGGCGCTGGATCAGGCCCTCCAGGCCCTCTCGCTGCTGAGTCCACGGCAGGCCTCCCTGGTGGAGGCGCGCTTCTTCGGCGGTCTGGAGATGCGGGAGGTCGCCGAGGCACTGGAGATCTCCGAGGCCACGGCGCACCGGGACTGGCGCGCCGCCAGGGCGTGGTTGGCCCGGGAGCTCCAGGAAGCCCCGTGAGTCCCGAGGAGGGGGAGGCAGCCGGCACGGAGGGCCCAACCCCAGAGCGGGAGGCTCCGGCTGGGGGGGACGACCGGAGGTGGGTCCGGGTGCAGGATCTCTTCCATGCGGCCCTGGAACGGGATCCCGGAGAACGCCCAGCCTTTGTGGAGACAGCCACCCGGGATGACCCCTCCATCAGGGCCGAGGTCCTGGACCTCCTGGCTGCCGACGAAGGGGGGTGGACCTTCCTGGACCGCGGCGTGGGATCCGTTGCGGATCGGATCCTGGACCCTCCCGCCCAGGGGAGCGGGGACACCTCCCCCCACTCCGGCGGCTCGGGGGAGGGCGCCACCCGGGGAGACGGACCCACCTTCGGGCCCTACCGCATCCTCTCCTTCCTGGGTGAGGGCGGGATGGGGACCGTCCACCGCGTGATCCGGGACGACCTGGGAAGCGAGGCGGCCCTGAAGATCCTCCGGGACGGCACCCTTTCGCCCGCCCGGCGAGCCCGCTTCCTGGCGGAGCAGCGCACCCTGGCCGGCCTTCGCCACCCGGGGATCGCCCACCTCCTGGACGCGGGCGCCCTCCCCGACGGGACCCCCTGGTTCGTCATGGAGCTCGTGGAAGGCGCGCCCCTGGACGAGTACATCCGGCAGGCCGACCCCTCCCTGGAGGAGCGCCTCCTCCTCTTCCGCTCCGTGGCCGAGGTCGTCCAGCACGCCCACCGCCACGCGGTGATCCATCGGGACCTCAAGCCGTCCAACATCCTGGTTGGGGAGGACGGCCAGGTGAAGGTCATCGACTTCGGGATCGCCAAGCGGCTGGGGCCGGAGGGCCAGCCCCCAAGGGAGGCCACCCGCACGGGGCTCCGCATCCTGACGCCGGCCCACGCGGCCCCGGAGCAGCTCCGGGGCGAAGCGGTGGGGGTCCACACGGATGTCTATGCCCTGGGCGTCCTCCTCTTCCAGCTCCTCTCGGGACAGACCCCGTTCCTTGTGGAGGGCGGTTCGCTGGAGGAGGCGGCCGCGGTGAGGACGGCTGGGCCACCGCCCCGCCCCTCGGCGCTTCGCGTCCGGCACTCTCCAGGCTCCCTCGGATCGGAGGAGGGAGCCCGGAGCGATCCCGGTGCCCGGGGTAGCCCGGGCACGGGAACGTGGCGCTCCCACGCAGTCCCCCCGGTCCGGGGCGGCTCCCGCTCCGAGTGGGCCGACCTGGACGTCCTCTGCATGACGGCCATGCACTCCGATCCACTCCGGCGGTACTCCACGGTGGAAGCCCTTCTCCGGGATCTGGAGCACTTCCTCCGCCGGGAGCCGCTGGAGGCCCGTCCCGACACCCTGGGCTACCGGGCCGGAACGTTCATGCGAAGGAACCGCACCCCGGTGGGGGTGGCGGCCGCCGCACTCCTGGTCCTGATGGCGAGCTCCGTCGCCTGGACCGTCTCGCTCCTGGACGCACGGGACCGGGCCCTGGCCGAGGCGGCCCGGGCGGAGCGGGTGCAGCGCTTCACCGTGAACCTCTTCCAGGGAACGGACCCGGATTTCGCTCCTGCCGAGGCACTCCGGGTGGTGGAGCTCCTGGAGCGGGGGGTCCAGGAGGCCCGTGCCCTGGAGGCGGATCCGACCCTCCAGGCAGAGCTCTATCTGGCGCTGGGGGGGATCCATCACCAGCTGGGTCGGTTGGAGGCGGCGGACTCGCTCATCCAGGCGGCGCTGGAGCTGCGCCGCGGCCGCCGGGGCGGGGAGCACCCGGAGGTGGCCGAGGCGCTCGTGGCGCTGGGGCTGGTGAAGGAGGCCCAGGCCTCCCTCGACGAGGCCGAAGCCCTTGCCCGGGAGGGCCTGGAGATGACCCTCCGGACGCTCCCCGACCGGCACCCGGGTCGGGCTCGTGCGTTGGCTGCGCTGGGAGGGGTCCTGGAGGCACGGGGTCGCTACGACGAGGCCCTTCCCCTGGTCGAGGAGGCCGTCCACCTGCACCGCCTCCGGGGGGACCCCGGGGCAGAACTGGCGTCGGCCCTGGGGCAGCTCGTGAACCTGAACTTCTACCTGGGCCGCTACCCGCAGGCCGACTCCCTGGGATGGGAGGCCCTTTCCCTCAACCGAAAGCTCTACGGCGAGACCCATCCGGCAGCCGCCCGGGACCTCATCAACCTGGGGGCGGTGGCCTTCGAGCTGGGGGATGCCCACCGGGCGGAGGAGCTGTTCAGGGAGGCGCTGTCCATCCAGGAGCCGTGGTACGGTCTCGAGCACCCGGCCACCGCGGCGAATCTGACCATGTTGGGGCGGGCGCTGGTTCGGCAGGAGCGGATGGACGAAGCCACGCAGGTGCTCCGCACCTCCCTCGCCATCAACCGGGAGACGCTGGGGGAGGTCCACCCTCGGGTGGCCTCGGCGGAGAACGAGCTGGGCCTCATCGCCCAGGCCGCAGGCGACTGGGCGGAGGCCCGGAATCACTTCCTCCGCATGACGGCGATCTACGAGGCACTGTACCCGGAGGGTCACTCCTGGGTGGGGGTGGCCCGCTCGAACCTGGCCGGGACCCACCAGGCGGAGGGCAACCATGGGGAGGCCGAGCGGCTCCTCCGGGAGGTCCTGGAGATGTACGGCCGGATCCTTCCGGAGGGACACCAGTTGGCGGGGATCGCATGGATCCGCCTCGGAAGCGCACTGGTGGCCCAGGAGCGGTTCCAGGAGGGCCTGGAGGCCCTCCTGTCGGGGCGGGAGATCCTGACCGTCCAGGGAGCAAGTCCCGTCTGGGTGGAACGGGCCGACCAGGAGCTGGACCGGGCCCGGGCAGGACTTCGCGGCGAGCCCCCGGAGGCCAGCCGATGACAGCCCGGGAGGGGGGAATGCGCATGGAGGGAGGGGGCGGCCCCCGGGAAGGCCTCGGGGCTGCGGGCGCCAGGAAGGGACCTCGCTGTTCCGCCCCGTGGAACTCCATCCTCCGGAGGGCACAATGCGCATCCTCGGAACGGCGGCCCTGGTGGCTGCGGTCCTCATGGCAACGGCCGGCGAGGTCGCCGGACAATCCAACGGCGAAGTGGGTCGGGTTGGGCTCGGATTCCAGAGCTCCTGGCCGGCCTACGGGATCAGTGGCACCTACGACCTGAACCCGCGGGTGACGGGTCAGGCGGTGGTGGGTGCCTTCGGGACCCTCTCCACCTTCTCGGCCCGAGGCCTGTACCATTTCCAGCGGGAGGAGAAATATTCCCTCTTCGGCTACGGCACCGCAGGCGTCTGGCGTCACTCGTTCCGGGCCCTGGGCTCGTCGCAGAGCGAGACGTCTCCGGGGCTGGGGGGAGGCGCCGGGGTCGAACTGAACTGGCGGGGGATCCTGGACGGCTCCGGGAACGGGTCGGGGTTTCCGCCCCTCTTCAGCTCCATCGACCTGGGGTTCGTGGCGGCGAGCTTCGACAACTACAACTTCTCCGGGATGGTGATCGGGGCGGGGCTCCATTACCGCTTCTGACGGGGGCGGCCGGAGGCGTTCCGGGCACGCCCATGAACGGGTCGTGTCCGGGACGCGCACCCCTGGCCCGTTGACGCGGGGGCCCACCCACGGATCCGCCGGGTGCCTACTCCCCTCGGAGATCGGGCAGGGAGTCCACCGTCACCCCCACCTCCAGGCCGTCGGGGGACTGGAAGTAGAGGGCGAGGGGGGGATCCCCCACGGAGCGCACCGGGATCCCCGCTTCCCGGAGGTGCTCCCGCCAGAGCCCCACCGTCTCGCTGTCAGGAGCCCGGAAGGCCAGGTGGGATGCCTGACCCACCCCAGGACGGGCCCGGTAGTCGGATCCCGGCCAGCCAAAGAGGGTGAGGGCGGACGCCGGCGCCACCTGGATCCCGTCGTATCGGGCCCAGAGGAGGTGCGCGGTCCGGCCGTCATCCTGGTTCGCCGTCTGCTTCACCAGGCGGAGCCCCAGGGCCACCGCCAGGAAATCGTGGAAGGCCGCCAGGTCGTCGGTGATCCCCGTGACATGGTGGATGGCCCCGATGTGCATCCCCGGGGTGATCTGGGGGACGGGCTCGGGGTGGATGGCGGCGGCGATGGCGGCCTCGTCCCGGTGCCCCCGGAGCCGTTCCGCCGGGGGCGTGACGTACCGCTCCCCCAGGGCGTCCGCCGGCTCGTCGATGGCGTACCCGGGCCCTTCGGTGGCCAGCTCCAGGATGTGCCCGTCGGGGTCCTGGAAGTAGAGGCTCGTGAAGTATCCCCGGTCGATGGGTCCCTGTGCCGGGACTCCCGCGTCGGAGAGTCTCCGCTTCCACCGGAGAAGGGCGTCCCGGTCCCCCACCGACAGGGCCAGATGGTGAATCCCCCCGACCCCCCATCGCCCCCGGGGGAGGCCGGGAGCGATGCGGAAGGCCACCAGCGACCCCGGGCTCCCCTTCCCATCTCCGAACAGCAGTCCCGGATGATGGCTCCCCCCCGCAGCGTCCGCCGCCGGATCGGGAAGCTGGAGGGAACGGATCCCCTTCGGATCGAGGCGGGTGAGCCCCAGGAGTTCCCCGTAGAAGCGGACGGTCCGGTCGGCGTCTCCGGAGACGAAGCCCACGTGGTGGAAGCCCTCGGTCCGCATGGGGCCGGGGCGGGGGTGAGGCGCCAGGGGCAGGGAGGGGGCGGTGGCGGGCATGGTGGGACTCCGGGGATCGCAGGGGTCACGCGGCCGATCTGGCCCGGGGCACCCGGAGGAGGGCGCCCTGTACCGATAAACTATTGAAGCTTGAATTGTTTGCAAGAGGGAGCCGTCCCCTCCTTCCCGGCGGTCGCCATGATCCCCGGTGACGCCATCGTTGCCCGCATCCCCCGGGGCAGCCACTTTGCGCAGCGGTCGTCCTGTCGGCCCGGGGGCAGCCCCGGCCGGCCAGGGCCGCCCTGCACGGCCGGGCCCGGTCCTCCCACTCCCCCATGAGCCACTGGAGAACGACGATGAGCCGAGGCGTCCCACGGATGGAGGTGGTGGCCTGTCTGGTCCTGGCCCTGACCCTCCTCGCCCCCGCCCCCGGGGCCTCCCAGGCGATCCAGGAGTATGTCGACGGGATGCAGTCCCACGATGGGTTCATCCCCGTCCACCTGGACGACGAGACGGGCAACCTCTACATGGAGGTCTCCCGCCTGGAGGAGCCGTTCCTCCACACGGTGACGATCCGGCAGGGGACGGGGACCATCGGGCCGGACCGGGGCTCCTCGGCGGGTTCCCGGGTCCTCCATTTCGAGCGCCACGGCCCCAGGGTCCTGGTGGTGCAGCAGAACTCCGGGATGATCGCCAGCTCCGGGGACCCCGAGGAGATCCGGGCGGTGGAGGAGTCCTTCCCCCGGTCGGTGCTGGCCTCGCTCCCCATCGTGGCCTCCGAGGGAGCGCGCCTCCTGGTGAACGCCACCGACCTCTTCCTGAGCGATCTCCCCAACAACGCCCCGGCCTTCAACGCCCAGGTGAACCGGGACCGGAGCGTCATCAACGGGCGCTTCACCCGGGCCTACCCCCGGAACACGGAGGTGTCGGCCCTCATCTCCTTCGTGGCCAGCACCCCGGCGCCGGGGGCGAACCAGATCGCCCCCGATGGGCGCTTCGTCACCGTGGAGCAGCACCACTCCCTGGTGGAACTCCCCGACGAGCCCCTGGCGCCCCGCCCCTACGATCCCCGGACGGCCATCGGCGCCCAGGTCTACTGGGACTTTTCCCAGCCCTTCGACGGGGAGTATCGGTTGCGCGTGGCCCCCCGGTGGCGCCTGGTCCCCAGCGACCCCGAGGCGTACCTCAGGGGGGAGCTCGTGGAGCCGGTGGAGCCCATCGTGATCCATGTGGACCCCGCCACTCCCGAGCCATACCGGACGGCCTACCGGGAGGGGATCGAGTGGTGGAACGTGGCCTTCGAGGCTGCCGGGTTCCGGAACGCCATCCAGGCGCCGGACCTCCCCCCGGACGTGGACTGGATGGATTCCCGCTACTCCATCCTCCCCGTGGTGCATCGGACCGCCACCGGACCCTCGGTGGGCGGACAGCACCGGGACCCCCGCACCGGGGAGATCCTGAGAGCCCTCCCCCGGATGGACTCGTACCGCTCCCTGGTGGACTACAACATCTTCGCCGGCCTCATCCCCGTGTTCGAGGATCAGGGGATCGAGCCCCAGATCTCGGCGGAGCAGTTCGCCATGGACCGGCGGCGCCAGCACGTGGCCCATGAGGTGGGGCACATCATCGGCCTCCCCCACAACCACATCAGCGCCACCCTGGACCGGGCCTCGGTGATGGACTACCCCTTCCCCCTCATCGAGGTGGACGCGCAGGGGAACCTGGACATCTCCAACGCCTACCGCCTCAGCGTGGGGTACAGCGACTCGGTGGCGGTGCGCTACACCTACACCTGGTTCCCCGACGCCCAGTCCGAGGCCGAGGGGCTCCGTCGAATCGTGGAGGAGGCCCTGGAGCGGGGCCATCTCTACAACACGGACGCCAGGCTTCCCAGCTCCTTCCCCGAGGTCCATCAGTGGGTGGAGGGGGCCACCATGTTCGAGGCCCTGGATCGGACCCGGGCGGTGCGGCGCCTCATCCTGGACCACTTCGACGAGCGGGTGGTCCGCCCCGGCGAACCCATGGCCTGGCTGAACCAGCGCCTGGCCCACGCGTACCTCCACCACCGCTACTCGGTGGAGGCGGTGGTGAAGTACGTGGGGGGAGCCCGCCACTACCCGGCCATGCGGGGCGATGGTCAGGTGCCGGTGGTCCCCATCCCCGCGGCCGACCAGCGTCGGGCCCTGGAGGAGATCTTCCGGGTGCTCTCCCCTGCCGAGCTGGCGGTCCCCGATCGGATCCTGGACCTCATCCCCCCCACTCCCTCGGGCTTCCAGCGGCTGGAGCCGTGGATCGACTCCCCCGCCGGACCGGTGCTGGACCCCCTGGCCATCGCCCGGAGCTTCGCCCAGGAGGTGGTGGACAACCTCCTGCATCCCGAGAGGGCCCACCGCGTGGTCTCCCTCCACCACCGGGATCCCGGGCAGGTCTCCCTGGACGAGGTGCTGCAGGGGCTCGTGGATGCGACCTGGGGGGCCTCCGGGACCCGCTCCGCCCCCCAGGGGAACTACGTCCGAGCCGCCGAGCGGGCGGTGCTGGACGGCTTCTTCACCCTCGCCTCCGACGAGGACGCCACCGCTGAGGTCCGGGACGCCGCCGAGCGGGCGCTGGTGGACCTGGCGGATCGGATCCGCGGCTCCGGGGGGGACGGGCGTCAGGACGAGAACCACCGGGCCCGGGCGCTCCGCGAGATCGAGCGGTACCTCACCCATGGAACGCTCCCGCCTCTCCGGACCGGCGTCATCGCCATCCCGCTGCCATGGCCCTAGGACGGGGGCGGCGGACCGGCAGACCGGCGGACCCTGGGGGCCGTGAGCCTGGACCCGTGGGCCGTGAGCCTGGATCCGTGGGCCTGGAGACGTGAATCCGGGGCCGTTCCGGAAACGGCTCCGTGGGCTGAGACGGGCGGTCCGCACCGGTCTCTACCGCCTCGCTCCGACCCGGCTGTACCTCCACCTCTATTCCAGGGACACGGATCGGCGGGTGGAACGGAATCCCGCACGGGCCAGCGGCCACCCCGAGGCGGCGGTCGCCCCGGTCGTCATGCGGTATGTCCGGCACCTGGGGCTCCAGCCGCACCACCGCTTCCTCGACTTCGGGTGCGGAACCCTACGGACCGGGAAGCACCTCATCGGGTTCCTCGGTCCCGACTGCTACCTGGGGGTGGACATCTCGGGGAAGGCGGTGGAGTACGCCCTCGGCCTCATCGAAGCCAGCGAGGGCCTGTCGGGGAAACGCCCCATCGTCCGGAAGGTACGTCCCTTCGAGGCCCTCGACCTGCCCTGGACACCGGACTTCGTCCTCTGTCACTCCGTGTTCACCCATCTGCCACGTCCTGCCGCCCGACGGACCTTCCGTCAGCTCCGGGATGCCCTGGGGCCCCAGACGACCCTGGTCCTGACCGCCTTCTGTGGAGGGGAGTACCACCACGCGAAGTACAAGGACATCCGGTATCCGGCGTCGGAGCTCGTGACCCTCGCTGCGGCACACGGAATCGAGCTCCGCGTTCTCGAGGGCTGGTGGGGGCTCTCGCAGACCATCTTCTTCGGCGGACTGAAGGACCGGGATCCCGGCGTGTAAGCGTTGCGGGGTGGCATGGCAATTCCTGTCCGTCGCCGCGTTGGCTTCCGAGGCCCATGGGCGGAGTGACGGGCGTGGCCGGGGAGTGCGCGTGGGGCCGGAAGCGCCCCGGGGGGCACGGGATGGGGTCTCCGCGGGGCTTTCCCCTCGGGGCCCCTTCAGCGGGCATGCTTCCTGCGCCTTGAGCCTCCCCCGGGCCGGCCGTCCGCTTTCTCTGGCTCGCCCGGCGACCATGAGGAGCCCACAGGAGCTCGAGGAGGAGCCATGACCACGACGGACCCCATCCGGCGCGCCGGACAGGATCGCTATTTCGACCCCTTCCCCAGCGGCACGTCCCGGTTCGTGACGGCCGCGTTCTCGGATCTGGACGATGCGTTGGACGCCACACGGGACCTGGAGGCGCATTCCTATCACCGCGACCGCATCAGCGTCTTCATGTCGACTAAGACGCGGGCCAGTCACATCGACACCCACCCGCGCTACGAGGAGCTGGAGGAGGATGCGGTGGTGGTGGAGGAGGTCGCCCTCTCCAAGAAGAGCAAGTCCGCCGAGGGCGCCGGCGTTGGAGGCGCCATCGGGGGCGCACTGGGAGCGGCGGGTGGTGCCATCGTGGCCGTGGGCACCACCCTCGTGATTCCCCCCCTCGGCATCGCCCTCGCGGGCCCGGTGGCGGCGGCGCTCGCGGGACTTGGGGCCGGTGCTCTCTCCGGAGGACTCGTGGGAGCCCTGGTGGGTGCCGGCATGTCCGAGTATCGGGCGGAGCACTTCGAGCGTCTCATCAAGGAAGGACACGTGATGGTCGGTGTGACCGTCGAGACCGAGCCCGAGCGGAAGCACGTCCTGGAGCTTCTGGAGAAGCACGGTGGGGACACGGGGCCGAACGAGCCCGAAGGGGGTCGCCGCTGAGCTTCAGCGTCCCGCCATAGGCCGGTCCCAAGGGCGGTCCCCGCTTCGCGGCGGGACGCCAGCCGGCAAGCTTGACGCCCCGTTCCCCCCGCGGCTATCCTCGCGGGGTCCCGGGGTCAGGGTGGAATCGGACGGGGAGTGCGGGCGGCGGGGATGGCGCCCTGCCCCGCGCCCCCTGCCCGTTCCACCCTTGTCACGTTCCCAAGAGATTCCGCCGTGAAGACACTGGTGCTCTGGGGCAAAGACCACGAGGAGCGGGCCAAGGAACTCGCCGGGGCGTACGGCTCCGAGTATCGCGAGGCCAAGTCGAAGCCGGCCAAGGTGGACGGTCTCACCCGCCTGACCTTCTGGGGGCATGGGATCCCGGCCGAGTTCTGCGAGATGTCGGTGGAGGTGTTCGTCGACAGGCTCTTGGAATGGAAGGACAAGAACGGCACGCTGGACAGCGTCGAGATCCTGACGTGCAATGGGCGCTACTCGGGAGCCGGAAACCAGTCGTTCACCGACAATGTCCGCGACAAGTTGCTGCGGTTCAGGTATCGGAAGCTGCGGGGGGTGAGGCTGCGGGGGCTTCCCGACGAAACCACCCCCAGCGGCAAGACGTGCCACTTCTCCATCCTGAGCAGGGACGCCACCACCAAGTCCTGGTCGTACGTGGCGACACCTGGATTTTTTGAAGGCACGTCATCCCAGCACGAGACCCACATGTTCGGGGCGAAGAACTTCCTCGACCAGCTCCTCGTCACACCCACCGGGCGGCAAGGCTACATCCAGGCCTATGCCCAGATGATGAACCTCCAGAAGCTCACGCTGCAGAGCCCCTACGCCATCTTCAAGAAGATGGATCAGAAGAAGGTGGATGACTTCAACGCCAGGATGAAGTCAGCCAAGGAAGACGCCTTCATCATGGTGGGCAACAGCGTGGGTTCGTTGGTCTGGTACCTGAAGGACATCAAGTAATCCGGCCGCGTGGCGCTCGATGGTCGGTGCGACCCTCAGCCCAGGACGATCTGCCGGGTGATCTGGCCGTTGCTCTCCCAGTAGGTGTGCTTGTTGGCGAGGATCGGATCATCGGGCGCGGGTTGGACCCTCCCCCGGGTATCGATGGCCCGGGAGGTGATCCCATGCTCCCCCGTCGACGCGTCCTCCCACCCCAGGGACCAGAAGACCCAGGCGTTCTCGGCCAGGTTGCTCCGGTCCAGTCGGGCTTCCCTCCAGGGCCCGTCGTCGATCCTCACCTCCACCCGGTCGATGGACCCACCCCAGGCCGCGCCCGAGATCCGGAGGCTGCCGTTCGTGCGGGAGACCCGGCCCGGCGCTGACTTGAGCCGCTTCGGCCCGATGGAGTTCCGTGTCCAGAGGGTCGTCCCGTCCCGCTCCTGGGCGCGCAGGGTCACGTATTCGTCGGCCTGGAATCGGCCCTTGAAACGGGAGGGGTGGACCTCGATCCGCTGCAGCCACTTCACGCTGGCCATCCCATACCAACCCGGGACGATGAGTCGGAGGGGGTAGCCATTCCTCGGAGGGAGGTCCTCTCCGTTCATCTCGTAGGTGAGCAGTGCGCCCACGCCCATGGCATCCTCCACGGAGAGGGCCCGGGCGAAGTTCTCCTGGACGGTGACGCCATGCACCTCTCCTTCCCCCCGATCCGCGCCCACGAAGACGACGTCCACCCCGTCGTCCTCGATTCCCACTTCCTGCAGGAGGTCGGCCAGGGGCGTCCCCCCCCAACGGGCGTTGCCGATTCCCGCGTCCAGGAAGGGAAGACCGTGGGTACCGGCGCACTCGAGGGTGGCAGTGACGTCCTGGTAGGGTCGCCTCCGGATGTCCTCCAACGAAAGTGCCACCGGATTCCGCACCCGCCCCCCCACGGCAAGGCGCCAGCTGGCCGGGTCCAGCTCCGGGACGTACTCGTAGCGGGAGATCCCGAAGAACCGATCGTTCGGGGTGATCCAGGAGTCCAGGTCCTCCCAGACCTGCTGATTCCGGATGACGTCCGGCATGGGGTTGTCGGGGCGACGGTCCGCCCAGGGGATGACCTCCTCGTCAGGGGAGAGGGCCATGGCCCATGCCGTCGTGGGCCGCCCGAGAAGATACAGCCCCCCCAGCGCCGCGCCGCCCCGCCGCAACAGGTTCCTCCGCGAGATGAACCGTCTCCGCGTCGATTGCTCCCCCACTCCCGGGATGTCCATGGTGTCCTCCACAAGGGTCCGGCTCCCTGAGCGGCGCCATCGTGCCCGGTACCTCCAGCTTCACCTGCCGGGGCGTGTGGATCGAGACGACGTCGCTCAGGGAAGAGGCAGTCGGAATCCATCGCCCTCCGGCTCCGCTCACGCCGGAGAGATCCGGCTTGCGGGAAGCTTACACAGACTAACGCATTATCGGTCTCGGCGGCAGGTGCCGTCGGTGGGCGGTGAGCCCGGCAGTCCCTCCAGAGAACGCCTCGGGGATGAAGTAGCGGAGGATTCGTGGGTCCCTCATCGCTCCCCCGGGATCCCTCCCTCGCGCTCATGTCTTTCATTTTCCTGACTATGGGTCCATCTGTCCCCCTCCTTCTCGCCCCCGGAGCCTCCCCCGGCCGACACCACCCGCGCGAGTTGGAGCCCGACGGGCTCGCCCCGGAACCAGGGCCACGCCACCAGCAGGCCCAGGGAGAGGACGACGGTCACCGTCCCGGGGGAGATGGGTGACGCCACCAGCATCATGGGCGCGTTGACGAGGGTGTGGATGGCGATGACAACCGGGAGGTTGGCGGTGCGCAGATACATGGCCACCCCGAAGATCCCGGCCAGGGTGAGGACGACCTGATCCATCACCAGCGCGCCTCCGGAGAGGCCGGACCCCAGGAGGCGGGTGGGAAGGTGGAGGAGGGCGAAGACGATGGCTGTGAGCACCGTAGCCCCCAGGAGGGCGGTCCGGCCGCTTCCGAGTCTGAGGGCCAGTTGGGGGAAGAGGAAGCCGCGGAAGGAAACCTCCTCCAGGATCACGATCCCGAAGAGCATGGCCACCAGGAAGCCGAGCATGGGACCGGGACCGAATTCCTCCCAGAACGGATGCGGGGCGAGTGTCCCCGCAGCGCCCGCCGCCGCGAGATGCACGGCCTGACTCGCCAACCAGAGCCCCACGAGGACCGCGAGGGCGGCCCGGAGCTTCGAAGCCTCCAACCCGATCTCCGCCGGCCGGAGTCGGGCCAGCCCCAGGAGGATCACTCCGACCGTGATGCCCAGGATGGGAAGGGCGAAGAGGAGGTTGGGATTGATCAGGTACCCGGTGGCCTCGGAAAGGCGCACCGTGTAGGGGTTGAGCCGGAGGTGGTAGAGGAGGAGGAGGGCCAGCTGCGCCAGGAAGAAGAGGGCAAGGATCCCGAGGGAGGTCCTTCGGGTGGTGATGGTCATGGAGGCGGGTGGGAGTGGGACGGATGGGTGACAGGCCGTGTTCCCGGCAGGAGCAAGTCCGCCGGGGTGTGGAGGGCCGGGAAAGAGGGAGTGCCCACACTACCGGTCGACCCCGGTCCGCGGGATGGCGCAGCCCCATCCGTCACATCCGCCCCATCCGCCCCATCCTTCCAAGGACGGCCGCCACCTCGGGATGTGCGTCGGGGTGATGGTCCGCGAGGATCCGGAGTGCGGCCTGGAACTCCTCCCGGGCGGCCCCTTCCTTCCCCTGTAGCCGGAGGATCTCCCCGAGCTCCGCCCTCCCCACCGCCACGATGGGGGCGGTGGGCCCGAAGAGTCGGGCCCGGGACGCCAGGGCTCGCCGTTGCGCGGCCTCCGCCTCCTCCAGGCGGCCGGCGCTCGTGGAGATGGCCGCCAGGGACACCAGGGCCGAAGCCACCGAGGGATGCTCGGAGCCCAGGGTCGCCTCCCGGATCCGGAGCACCTGTTCCGTCAGGGCAAAGGCCTCCTCGAAGCGGCCCTGTCGGGCACGTGCCTCCACGGTCCTCCGCAGGGACTCCGTACCGCCCAGGGAGCCCTCCCCGAAGACCACGTCCGAGACGGCCACCGCCTCCCGGAGGAGCGCCTCCTCCGCTTCCCGGTCACCCAGGGCCCCGAGGAGGTCGGCCAGACTGTGGAGGCCGTGGAGGCGTTCCGGACGGAGCTGGCCCAGATGGGACTCCTGGAGCGCCAGCCCCTCCCGGTAGAGGGCCTCCGCCTCTTCCATCTCCCCTCGGTGCACCCGGAGCAGATCTCCCAGGTGGAACATTCCCTTGGCCAACCCGGCGGGATCCTGCGGTTCGGCCGCCCTCCGCAGTGCCAGCGCCTCCCGCCAGAGCCCTTCGGCCTCATCGATCCGGCCCTCCCGCCTCCGGACCGAGGCCACCAGGTCCATGGCCCGGGTGGTGGCGGGGTGATGGGGGCCGAGGGCTTCGCGGCGGATGGCCAGCGCTTCCTGGAAGATGGGGCCGGCCTGGGGCGGATCCGGGGCAAGGGCGCGACCCAACGCCTCGAGGGCATCGGCCACCTGGGGATGCCGCTCCCCCTGGGCCCCGCGGCGCAGCGCCACCCCGACCTCCAGGAGCGGGACGGCCATGCCGGACTCCCCCCGACCCCCGTGCACGCCGGCCACGGCCTCCAGGAGCCGGGCCTTCAGGAGCGGGTGGTCCGCCAGGAGGCGCGCCTGGGCGGCGGCCTCCTCCAGGACGGTGGCGCCGGCGAGCCGGGAGTCCGAGGTCCGCTCCGGGTGGCTCGCCTGGATGAGCCCCAGGAGGGAGGCCGTGACCTGCTCCGCCCGTTCCGCCTCCCGGTCCGCCGCCTCCAGCGCCTCGGACAATCGGGCGGTGTGGAGGGTGAGGGTGACGGCGTACCCCCCCAGGAGAAGCAGGACGAGGGAGAGGGTCGCCACAGGGAGGGCGTTCCGGCGCAGGAACCGCCCGGTGCGATAGAGGGGCAGGTGGCCCCGGGCCTCCACCGGTCGGCGCGACCGATGCCGCTCCAGGTCCTCCACCAGGGCCTCCACGGATGGGTACCGCTCCTCCGCGTGGAATCGGAGCGCCTTCCCCATGATGCTCTCCAGGTCCCCCCCGATCCTCCGTCCCAGTCGACCCGGGGTGGTTGCCCGCATCCAGGCGATCTCCCGGGGGTCCGGCCTGGCACCCGTGGCTTCCCGACGGGAGGGCCAGACCCCCGTGAGGAGGCCGCGCAGGAGGACTCCCAACTGGTAGACGTCGGACCCGGTTCCCACCGGCTCCCCTCGGCGTTGCTCCGGGCTGGCGAAAGCGGGCGTAAGGAAGGGGGATCGCGGGGGATGCCCTCCGAGCCCCTCGGGGCCCCCTCTCCCGCGCCCCTCGAGCGGCTCGAGCGCCCGCGCGATCCCGAAGTCCACGAGGTGGACCTCGCCCGGCTCGGCCGACCGGGAGGCCGGAGGAGTGACCAGGATGTTGCCGGGTTTCAGATCCCCGTGCACCACCAGGTTCCGGTGGGCGTGGGCCACCGCCCGGGCCACGGTGAGGAAGAGGCGGATCCGGCCGTCCACGGGCAGTCGGCGGGCGTCGCAGAACGCATCGATGGGTTCGCCCGGCACGAACTCCATGGCGAACCAGAGCCGGCCTTCCGCCGTGGTGCCGCCATCCAGGAGGCGGGCGATGCTGGGATGCGTGAGGGAAGCGAGGATCTGTCGCTCGGTCCGGAACCGGTCCAGGATCGGGGCCAGGTCCAGTCCGCTCCGGAGGACCTTGAGGGCCACCCGCCGACGGAACGCACCGTCGGCCCGTTCCGCGAGGAACACCGTCCCCATGCCGCCCTCGCCGACGAGGCGCAGGAGTCGGTAGGGACCCACCGGGTCTCCGGGGCGGGCCTCCCCCGGGCCGGGGCCCGGGCCCCCATCCGGCCCGCGCTCCTCCAGGTCCGCCAGGAGTTCCGGGGCCGCCGCGCCGACCCCTGACTCCAGGAACGCCCCGGCCCCCCGGGCCGCCTCGACGAGGCGCCGCAGCTCCTGCCCCAGGTCCGGATCCAGGCGGGCCCCGTCCCCTGGGTCGGGCGTCGGCGGGGGGGAGTCCTGCGTCGACGCGTGGGAGTCCTGCCTTGACCGATGGGAGTCGGGAGCGAGGTCCTGGCCCGGATCCGTGAGGGGTTCCGAAAGGTGCTCCTCCAGGAGCCCTCGAAGTCGGATCCAACGGCCCTTGGCGTCCATGGGGGCGGCTCAGGAGGGGCGTGTCGGCGGGGGACGCAACTCCAGCTCCCTGGCCAGGAATGCCCGTGCCACCCGGGTATGGCGCTTCACCGTGGCCGTGGAGAGACCGAGGATCCGGGCCACGTCGTCCACCGGAGCGTCGCCGAAGAAGCGGAGCTCTGCCAGGCGGGCCAGACCGGGGTCCAGGGTCTCCAGGCGCTCCAACGCCTGATCCAGCGCCAGCACGGCGACCGCCTGTCGGTCCGGATCCGTGGAGCCCCCGGTCAGGGCCTCCAGGGACACCCGGACCCGCTCGCCCCCGCGCTTCTCCGCCATGCGCCGACGGGCGTGATCCACCACCACCTGCCTCATGGCCATGGACGCCACCGAGAGGAAGTGGTCCCGGTCGGCGAAGGGACCGCCGGCACTCCGGGCCAGCTTGAGCCAGGTCTCGTGGACGAGGGCGGTGGTGGAGAGCGTCTCGCCGGGCGATCGCCGGCGCCGGTGGACCCGGGCCAGGCGCTTCAGTTCCCGGTACACCAGGGGCAGGAGGACGTCCATGGCCACCCCGGGGGTGGCCGGACGCCTCGAAGGCGGAGAACTGGGAGCCGGTGCCGTGTCCACGGCGGACTCCTGCCAGGCGAGTGACCGTGCGGAAACCGGCGGGAGGGCCCCCGGTGCCGCAGGATTCTTCCAGGGTAGGATCGCTCCCGCAGTGCGTCAACGATTCCTTGATCCCTCCCCCGCGCCGAATGCGTGATCTCCCATGAAGGGGTGCGCTCCCCCGCGCAAGGCGATGCCCACCCCACCCCCAACCGGAGGTCATCATGTCGGAGCCAAGGATCCAATCCGTCCTCCCCCGCAGGGCCTTCCTGCGTTCCGGAACCGCTGCCCTCCTGGGCGGCGCCCTCGTTCCCGCCGGTCTGGCCGGGACCCCCGTCCTTCGCCGTTCCGGACCTCCCGGCGCGGGAGCGGGAAGGTGGCGGGATCCTTGGACCTACCGCTTCCGCATGGGGGACTGGACCCTCACGGTCCTGGGCGACGGGTTCTTCCACCTCCCTTCCGAGATCTTCGGCGCCGACGTGTCCCGGGAGGAAAGGGAGGCCTACTACCGCTCGCGTTTCCTCCCCACCGATGCCGTTCGCCTGCCGGTGAACCCGCTCCTCATCGAGACCGGGACGCGGACGGTTCTGGTGGACGCCGGAACCGGCGCGCCCCCCTCACCGGAGGAGACCACGGGGCATCTCCCGGCCTCCCTGGCCGCAGCGGGTGTGGACCCGGCCGAGGTGGACCTCGTCCTCCTCACCCACGCCCATGGGGATCACCTGGGGGGGCTCGTGGACGCAGCCTCCGGGGCACCCCGCTTCCCCAACGCCGAGGTGGTGCTGTCGGGGACGGAGTATGACACATGGGGCGCCTCCGACGCCCGCGCCCGGATGCCGGAATGGGTCAACGAGGCGGGGTTGGTGGAAGTGGCCCAGCAGGTCTTCAGCGCCCTGGGCGACCGGATCCGCACGGTTCCCATGGACGGGGAGGTGACGGCGGGGATCCGGAGCGTGTCCGCCCCGGGTCACACCCCCGGACACATCGGCTTCGTGCTCACCTCCGGCGGCCAGGACCTCCTCCTGGTGGGGGACGCCGTGGCCAACACCCACACCCAGATGGAGCGCCCGGACTGGCACCTGGCCTTCGATCTGGACATGCCCCAGGGCTCCCGGACCCGAAGGCGCCTTCTGGAGCGGGCGAACGGCGACCGCATGCTGATCCACGGGTTCCACCTCCCCTATCCCGGTCTGGGCTACGCCGTGCGGGAGGGGGACGCCTTCCGCTGGGTGCCCACGGGGTAGGCGCGGGGTCGGGAGTCGACCCGGGCTCCCGTCGCCCCGCGACTCCTGCGTTCCGCCGGGGAGCGGGCATTCCGCGAGCCCCTCCGGAGCCCGGAGCTCCGCCTGGATCCTGTGGTTTCGCCCGGTGGCGACCCGGGGAGCGGGTGGTACGCGCTTTGCAATGGTGTGCGGGCACCGGCGCCCTGGAGGCGCCCCCACCCCCGCCCACGAACCAACGAAAGGCCGATGCATGTCCGGCCCGACCCTTTTCCGGCCAGACGCCCCGGGTGGGGAGCGCAGGGGACGTGCGTCACCCCTCCTCCCCTCCCGTGAGGTCCTCGAGGCCCTGGACCTGGTCCTGTCCAAGGGGAGGGTGGAACTCCAACCCCTGCCCGGCGGGGAACGGGGGGAGCTGATGGTGGAGGTGGGCGGGCACGTCGTCATCCTCCATCCTCGCCGACGCGGGATCCGGGTGGTGTCCCAGGGTGTGGATCGGGCCCGCCGCTGGTGTGCCCGCCTTTCCGGGTTGGGCGCGGTCCTCCTCGGGACCGCCTGGGTGATGGTGGGGGTCTCCATCCTGGTCGGAGCATCCCTCCGCCCCGGGACCCTCGTGGGAACGGCCGCCGTGATCCTCTTCATCTTGCCCCTGGGGCTTTCACTCCCCCTGTCTCGGCGGGTCGTGGAGGTGGATCCGGAACAGGAGATTCCAGGACGGGTGGAGGCGGCCCTCCGAAGCGCCCTGGAGCTGGAAGCCACGCCACGGGCTACCCCCTGGGCCACCCCACATGGGGCGCCACCCGCCACGCCTCGCGCCACCGCCGGTGCCACCCCACGCGCCACCCCGCGCCATCCGGCCACCCAGCGCTGAAGAGCGTTGCGCGCTCCTGCGCACCGCGGCACGTTGGACGGTGCGCAGCCGGTCGTGGTGGAGTGTGCCTTGGACGCCGGTCTGGTTCCGGGCCTGCCTGCCGGGGTGGGCCGGGCCTGCTCCCCACCCTCACCGTCACGCTGGAAACCGGAATGAAGGACGGGATCGCGGTGGAGATCGATGCGGCGGACGCCCTGTCGGTGGACGCCGATGTCCTCGCGCTCAAGTACGCCCAGGGCTTTCACGGGGCCGACCGCGCAGTCGCGGAGCGGCTGGAGATGGATCTCCCCGGCATCGAGCTTCCCGTGGGAGACCACCTCTTCGTCCCATCGGGCGGGAGACTCGCCGCGGAATCCGTGCTCTTCCTGGGGGTCCCGCCCCTGTATCTCCTGGATTACGAAGCGATCCGGGCCTTCGCGCGGGGTGTGCTCTCGGCCCTCTCCACGCGGGCCCCGGAAGCAGAACGGCTCTGCATCACGCTTCATGGGCCGAACGTCGGCCTCGACGAAAGGGAGTCGTTCAAGGCGCAGATCGCCGGGCTCCTGGATGCGGTGGAGGCCGGGGAGCATCCCCGGTCCCTGAAGCGCATCTTCATGGCCGAGATCGACGCGCTGCGCGTGGTGCGACTGCGACCGGTCCTCGACCAGTTGCTCCCCGGGGGGCGGATCGAGTCCCGTGATCGGTTCCACCTCGCCGGCGCGGCGGGAGAGGCGGTGGCCACCCTCAGGAGCGTGGGCCGGGACTCGAGAGCGAAGCCCCTGGCCTTCGTGGCCATGCCCTTCGCCCCGGAGTACGACGACCACTTCCACTACGGGATCCAGGGAGCGGCCCACGCCGCCGGCTTCCTCTGCGAGCGTGCGGACTTCACTTCCTTCACCGGCAATGTGATGGACTGGGTGCGAGGCCGGATCGGTGCTGCGCAGATCGTGATCGCGGACCTCAGCTCCGCGAACCCCAATGTCTACCTGGAGGTGGGGTATGCGTGGGGCCGCGAGATCCCCACGGTTCTCCTCGTCCGGGACGCCAAGGAGCTGCAGTTCAACGTCCAGGGGCAGCGCTGTCTGACCTACTCCAGCATCCAGGACCTGGAAGAGACGCTGGGGCGGGAGTTGAAGGCGCTACGGGATCGCTGAAGAGCCTCCCTACCGGCCACGCGCCCAAACGGGTAGGAGGGGTCCGTAGGCCGCCGTGCCCCCACCCGCCCCTGCGGGCCCGAGCCGAGCGCCTCCCTAAAGCGCCTGCCGGACGCCCACCTCGAAGCCTCGCCCCGGCCCCACGTAGATGCCCTGGCGGAGCCCGGTGATGTACCGGGCGTCGGTGACGTTCTTCAGCGCACCGAACACCGAGAGCGACCCGGTCGCCTCCCACTGCGCCGTGAGGTCGAACACCGTGTAGGCGGGCATGAGGCCACCCCAGATTCCTCCGGCCGCGTTGACCGGGATCTCCCGCAGGTTGGTCTCGTCGCCGAACTGCCCGCCCCTGTGGTGGACGAGCACGCTGGAGCGCAGGGGACCGTGCCGGAGATCCAGCGCCAGGTTGGCGAGGACGCGGGGGGCATAGGGAATGCGATTGCCTGCACTCTCCCCCGACTCGAAGCGCGAGACGGGGACCCATGTGACGTTCCCCGAGAGGCCGAGTCCCTCGGCCAGCCGGTACCCCAGGCCGAGCTCAGCCCCCTGGTGCAGGGTCTCGCCGGCGTTGGATCGCGAGAGGGTGGGATCGGAGTTCCCGGTGACCACCTGGTTCCGGAAGTCCAGGCGGAACAGCGCGAGCTCGTAATCGAGGGCACCCCGTGTCCCACGGATCCCCACCTCGAGGTTGGTGGAGCGCTCAGCCTCGAGGAGCTGATCCGTCATCCCGTCCAGGGCCACGCCGTTGGTGGCGGGAGAGAAGGCGCGGTACACGCCCCCGTACAACTGTGCGGAGGGAGTGAGGGCGTAGGTCGTGCCGACGCCGGGAAGGAGCTCGGTGTTGGAGGTCTCGGCCGTGTCGTCGTTGCTGGTGAGCACGCGCCGCTTCTGCCCATAGGTCTCCAGACGGACGCCGGGGGTCAGGGCGAACCGATCCGAGAACTGGACGCGGTTGTGGATGTGGAAGGCCATGCTGGTGGCGGAGTCCACAAGGTGCCGGTCGTTGAGACCCGTGCGGTCCTGGGTGCGGTCGGCCCGGATGCGCCGGTCGTCCGACTCCTCGTAGAAGCCGCGCACGCCGATCTCGGCGTCGCTGTCAAGCCCGAGCAGCCCGTGATCGAACTTGAGGCGGGTGTCGACCCCGTACCGGTCAAAGGATCGGTTGTTGCCGGTCAAGGCGTCCGTGTACACCCAGCGCCCGGCGGCATTCGACGCCTGCGTGTCGACATCGTAGCGCCAATAGTCCCGGGTGAGGGTGCTCCAGTACGCCACGCTCGTCAGTGTGGCGCCCGGACCGATGTCGAAGCGATGGTTCAGGTCCAGGGAGGTGCGGTCCGTGAGGTACCAGTCGTCGGGGGCCGGATTGTACGTGGCACCCGCGCGGTATTCATCGAACAGGAGCCCCCGGTAGGAGATGTTGGCGTCGTTCTCGTACCAGGAGAGCTTGACCCCAAGCCGATGCCGATCACCGACGGCGAAACCGGCCTTCGCCATCACGTCGTTCATCTCGTACCCCTTGTCCATGAAGCCCCGCCCACGGGCGTGGGTGGCCACGACGCCCCCGTACGCGGCGCCGCTCCCGCTGCGCGCACCGGCCTCGACCATCAACTCCCGGGTATCGAAGGAACCGGTCCGGGCCGAGATGAGAAGGCCTTCGGCAGGCGTCTTGGTGAGGAAGTTCACGACTCCGCCGATGGTGGAGGGGCCGAACCGCAGGGAGGAGGAGCCCTTCAGGACCTCGATCCGTTCGATCCGCTGGATACGGGGATTGAAGTAGCGATCATTTCCGATCAGCAGACCGGGGGCCACGGGCACCCCGTCCTCCAGAAGCAGGGACTTCGCCTCGCTCGAAGAGAGACCCCGCAACCCGATGTTCGAGACGATGGCGGTCTCCTCCTCCGTCTTGGTGTTGACCCCGGGCAGGCGGCGCAGCGCGTCTTCCGTGGAGATCGCTTGCAGCCCCTCCAACTCCTCCCTGCTCACGATCTGCACGGTCCCGGTCTGCCGAAGCACCGAGCCCGGACTGCGGCCGATCACTTCGATGACGGGCAACTCCACGACGGCCGGCAACTCCACCGGGGCCTCCTGAGGCGCCTCCTGCGAGGTCTGGGCTTGCGCGAGGACGGCTCCCGGCACCAGCGCCAGGACGGTGGCAACCAACCATCGGGGGAGGAGCATTCGGCGGGAACGCATTCGGGAACTCGTCATGGGGGAGGGGATAAGAGTCTCGGTGAAGCATGCTATTGAAAATGAGTCTCATCCGCAAGGATCTCTCGCGAGGATGCAGCTCCGCGCGGCGCCTCCACCTCCCGGGCGACCCGTACGGATCGACGGTGTTAGACTCTTGATCATCCGACGAGTTCACCCACGTCGGACCGCTCGGCCGGAGGATCGGACCGTTCGGCCAGAGGGTCGGATCGCTCCGCCGGGGGATCGGAGGAAGTGGACCTGCCTCCGGAAGCCGAACCAGGGGACAGAGGCTGACCGTGCAGACCGAACAACACTCCCAGGACGGGTTCCCGGCCCATCCCCAGGGGCTCCTGGGCGTCATCGACGCCCTTCCCACCGGCGTTCTCATCCTCTCCGCCGAAGGTGTCGTGGAGCTGGCCAACCGCGGCGCGGCGAGGATCCTGGGGGTGGAGAGGGAGGCCCTCGCGGGGCGGCCCCTGGACCGGGTGCTCCATGCCATGCAGCCGGAGGCCCGGGATCGACTTGCACGGGCGTTGGATCGGGCGCGCCGCGGGGAATCCGTTCGGTTCCAGGCGCGGCTGTCCTCGGCGGAGGGAGGTCCGGGCCGCAGCGCCGAGCAGGTCCATGTCGAGTGCTCCCTGGAACCTCTCCGCGACGGGGAGGGCGGCATCACCCATGTCATCGCATCCGTCGTGGACACTTCGGAACGGATGAGGGTCACCGCCCAGCTCCGGGAGGGGAATGCCCGTTTCCATGCCTTGGTGGACCTGATCCCCCAGCTCGTCTGGACCGCCACCCCCGACGGGTACCACGATTTCTTCAACCGGAGATGGTACGACTACACGGGAATGCCCACGGAAGGGGAGCAGGGATGGAACTGGAAGGACTACCTCCACCCCGATGACTACGAGTCCACCCTCGCGGTCTGGCAGCACTCCCTGGACACCGGCGATCCCTACGAGGTGGAATATCGATTCCGGAGGGCGTCCGACGGAGCGTACCGTTGGTTCATCGGTCGGGCCATGCCCCTCCGCCGACGGGACGGGACCATCGTCCGGTGGTTCGGGACCTGCACCGACGTCCACGAGGAGCGGATGGTCCTGGACCGCCTGCGGCGGTCGGAGGAGCGCTATCGCACCGTCACCCGGGCCACCAACGACGTGGTCTGGGAGTGGAACATCGCCACCGGGGCCCTCTGGTGGAACGAGAATGTGGAGCGGGTCTTCGGACTGCGGGTCGAGGAGCTCCCCACCGTGGAGGACTGGGTGGACCGCCTCCACCCCGACGACCGGGAGGAGGTTCTGGCCGGCCTGGAGGGCCTTCTGGCCGGAGGCGAGGAGGTGTGGGGCGCCCGCTACCGGCTCCGGAAGCCGGACGGGACGTTCGCCCGGGTGGTGGATCGGGGGCTGGCGATCCGCGACGAGGCGGGACGCCCCGTCTCCATGATCGGGTCGATGCAGGACGTGACGGAGCAGAGCCGTCTGGAAGAGGAGCTGCGCCGGGCCCAGAGGCTGGAGGCGGTGGGACAGTTGGCGGGGGGGGTCGCCCACGACTTCAACAACCTCCTCACCGTCATCACCACCTCCACCCAGCTCGTCGTGGATGCCGTGGACGAGGGGGATCCGAACCTCGAGGATCTGAACGAGGTGCTCCGGGCAGCGCAGCGCGCCTCGGCCCTCACCCGCCAGCTCCTGGCCTTCAGCCGCCGCCAGGTCCTCCAGCCCAGGACCCTGGACCTGAACGCCATCGTCACCGGATCCCGCCGCATGCTCGATCGACTCATCAGCGAGCGGATCCGGGTGGAGTTCCAGGCCGACCTCGACCTCCGTCCGATCCGGGCCGACGAGGCACAAGTGGAACAGGTCATCATCAACCTGGCCCTGAACGCCCGGGACGCCATGGCGTCCGGGGGAGTCCTGACCCTGGGCACTCGGAACGTCACGGTGGCCGGGGAGCAGGCCCGGCGCCACCCCGACGTGGTTTCGGGAGAGTACGTACGGCTCACCGTGTCCGACACCGGGGTCGGGATGGGTCCGGAGACCCTGGACCGGCTTTTCGAGCCCTTCTTCACCACCAAGGATCCGGATCGGGGGACCGGGCTGGGACTTCCCACGGTCCAGGGCATCGTGGCCCAATCCGGTGGGTTCATCGAGGTGGAGAGCCAGCTCGGGGAAGGGTCCCAGTTCCATGTGTATTTCCCCGCCCTCCCGTCGGACCCGACCCTGGAGGAGGGCGAGCGAAGGGAGCCTCCGGGACGGGTGGCAGCGCCCGCCGTGATCCTCGTGGTGGAGGACCAGGAGCCTGTCCGTCGGGCGGTTCGTCGGGTCCTGACCCGAGCGGGTCACACCGTCATGGAGGCCCCCAATGGAAGGGCCGCCTTGGAGGTGATCCGGCGGGAGGGGGAGGGGATCGACCTGATTCTGAGCGATCTGGTGATGCCGGGGATGGGAGGCCGGGAGCTGGCGGGCCGCGCTCGCGGGGAGGGGCACCGCGTCCCGTTCGTCTTCATGTCGGGGTACGCCGAGGAGGAGATCCTCCGCGGCACCAGTGGCTCCGGTCCCGTGGAGATCCTGGAGAAACCCTTCACCCCGGACGAGCTGGCCGACGCGGTGGCTGAGGGCCTCCAGGCGAAGCGCTGAAGCCGTCGGGTGATCCCGATGCGGGTCGCGGTCGGAGATGGACCCCTCCTGGTGCGTCCGGCCCGCCCCGCCATGGTCCCGCCCGGGTCTCCATGTGAGCGTTCCCCCGTGTGTGGAGGAATCCGGGGCGAAGGAGAGGCCCTCCGCCATCGAACCCGCGGAGGGGGGTCTTGGAGCGAAACACGGCCGGGGACAACGGAGCCCCGTCCCGCATCACCACCCAGGTCGAGGCCCTGGCCGCCTCCCAGCACGGGGTCGTGTCCCGGGCGCAACTCATCGGGATCGGGCTTTCGTCCGCGGCCATCGGACGGCGCGTGCGGGCAGGACGGCTCCGGCCCCTCCACGCCGGAGTCTACCGCATCGGACCGCTGGAGCGCTCGCGTTCGGTCGAGATGGCCGCGGTGCTCGCCGGCGGGCCGTCCGCCGTGCTGAGCCACCTCAGCGCCCTTCGAGCGTGGGAGCTGGTTCCCGCAGGCACCCGCCTACCCGTGCATGTCACCGTAGTGGGTCGTCGCGCTCGCAAGCGCCCGGGGATCGTGTTCCATCATGTGCGCTCGATTCCCGACGACGAGCGAGCCGATCTCGACGGGGTCCCCATCACCTCGCCCCTCCGGACCCTTGTTGACGCGGCGGGCACACTCGGGAGCCGAGAGTTGGCGAAGGCGTTCGCGGCAGCGGAGCGAGGGGGCCTCGTCACGCCCAAGGATGTCGCGAAGCTCGGCGAGCGGTACCGAGGCCGACGGGGCGTGAGGCTCCTGCGAAGCCTCGTCCAGCCCCATGGGGATCGCACGTTCACCCGCTCAGAGGCCGAGAACCGTTGTTTGGCTCTCCTTCAGAGCGCTGGCCTTCCGCGTCCGCACACCAATGTGCCCGTTGGGCCCTTCGAGCTGGATCTCTTCTGGCCGGACGCAAACGTGGCGGTGGAGGTGGACGGATGGGCGTTCCACGGGAACCGGCGCCGTTTCGAAAATGATCGGCGAAAGGACAACTGGCTCCGGGGACGCGGCATCGAGGTGATTCGCCTCACGTGGCGCCAGATCATGAGGGAGCCCGTGACCGCGGCGGTCCAGGTGGGTCAGGCACTGGCACTGGCCCAGGCGCGACGGCAGGGGCGGGAGGTGGGCACGGGTCCCGGAAGCGGGGCCGCCATCGGCGGACCCCGATAAGGATGCGCCACTGGGCGCCTGGGGGATGCCCGGGGTCGTCCTTTCTCTCGGATTTCGAGAAGCATTCTGCTTTCGGTACGATTTCGGTCGCGGAGGTATGATTCGATCTCGAATTCCGGGAAGGAAGTCTCATTCGGCACTCCCGGAACCCCCCAAGGCAGAGTCCTTATCGCTCCCCCGGCCTCGCAACCGCCACTCAGTCGCGGGGGTGCAGCTCCGCACGCGCCGCCGCCACCTCCCCCGCCACCCACGCGTCCGGTTCCGACGCTGAAGCCAGCGCCAGCCGATGGTGCGCCCCCGGTCCACGCGCCCTCCCCATCGCCCACGCTGCATGCCCGCGCACGAGGGGATCCGGGTCGGAGAGCGCCGCAGAGAGCACGTCCAGCGCCTCGGCAGAGGGTTCCCCCTGGCGCTTGGACGCGAGCCAGTTCCCCAGGGCCACGCAGACGCTCCGCGCGAAGCCCCCCCGACCTGCCCGGCGGATCGCCGACCCGCGGGAGAAGGACTCCCAGCGTTCCGGATCGAGCGCCATCTCCAGGAGTTCCACCAGCGATGGGGAATCCGTCCCGGGGTGCGCCGGGGCATCGGTGCCGTCGGGAGGGGAGTCCGCCTCGGGGTCCGGCAGGGCGCCCGTGCCGAGGGCCTCGGGGGCGCCCGCGATTGGAGCCTCGGGGCCGCTGGTGCCGCGGGCCTCGGGGGTGTCCGCGGCAGGGGCCTCAGGGCCGTCGGCGGCAGGGGCCTCAGGGCCGTCGGCGGCGAGGCGGGTGCCTGAGCCCTCGCGCTGCGCACCGTCATCCCCGGACGCCTTCGGGGCCACGGCTTCCACCCCCACCGGACACTCCCCGGGCCCCCGCGCCGCGTACCCGGGCTCGGTGGCGGGACGGGCGAACCGGTCGTTGAACGGACACACCTCCTGACAGATGTCGCACCCGTACACCCGGTTCCCCATGAGGGGACGGAGTTCCCGGGGGATGGGGCCCCGGTGCTCGATGGTGAGGTAGGAGATGCAGCGCGTGGCGTCCATGACCGGAGCACCGGTCTCGTCCCGGCCCAGGAGGGCTCCGGTTGGGCAGGCGTCGACGCAGGCCCGGCAACTCCCGCAGTGGTCCCGCTGGAAAGGGGGGTCGGGCTCCACCTCCAGCTCCAAGAGGAGGACCCCCAGGAAGAAGTACGAGCCCGTTCGGGGGTGGAGGAGCATGGTGTTGCGCCCGAACCACCCCAACCCGGCGCGGCGTCCCAGCTCCCGCTCCAGGAGGGGGCCGGTGTCCACGTAGGCCCGGGCCCCAACGGGGTGAGCTACCTCCTCCTCCAGCCGGCGATGCACCCGCTGGAGCCCCTTCTTCACCACCCGGTGATAGTCCCGCCCCCGGGCGTACCGGGCGATCACCCCTCGGGCGGGGTCCTCCGGAACGCCGGGAGGATCGGGCTGGTGGTAGTTGTGTCCCACCACCAGGAGGCTCCGGGCGCCCGGGAGGGAGCGACGGGGTTCCCGGCGACGCTCCAGGGCATCCCGCCGGGCCAGGTACTCCATCTCCCCGTGGCGCCCCCCCTCCACCCACTCCTCCAGGAAGTCCGCGTGCTCCGAGGGATGGGCGGCGCATACCCCGGCGAGGTCGAACCCCTCGGCCCGGGCGAGCTCCCGGAGGAGACCGGCCAGTTCGCTGGGGGTGTGTGAACGCGACACGATGCAGGCCCTCCCCGGGGTGCGCCCAGGCTATTCGAACAGAGCCCGCAGGGCGACCACACGGACTCCCCAGGCCTCTCGGGCCGCCTCAGCCGCCTGGGCATCGGGGAAACCCGAATGCTGGAACTGGACCGAGCTCTTCGCGTCCCCCTTGGCGGTGAACCAGGCCTGGACCCGGGTGCCGTCAGGGACCTTCCAGCGGATGGATCGTCCCTCGGTGGACGTGGATTCCTCCACCTCCAGGTCCGGGAGCCAACGCGGCCGGGCCTCCTCGTCCCGGATGGTCCTCCAGAGCCTCACCGCGTCCACCGGGACGGTGAGGCTCCGGCTCACTTCGTAGCTCCCTCCACGCCGCTGTCCGGCCTCCCGGAGGCCTCGGATCCGCTCATACCCCACCGTCACCGTCTGACTCCACCAACCACCCAGGCCATGCTCCTCCGCGAGGCGCCGGGCGATGTCGCGATGCTTCAGGGACTCGGCCCCCATCCCGTCCAGGACGGCCACCCACTCGGCCCACCCCCGCCCGGTGGCCTTCCTCACCGCCTCTTCGCTGGTTCCGGCCAGGGAGAGGTCGTCCTCCGCCTGGGCCGCACTCATCGCCCATCCGCCACGGCCTCTCCCAGCCAGTGATCGAACCAGCTCCGGAGACGGACCATCCGGTCCACCAGGAGCCACGGCTCCCCGGTCCGGGACAGGCCGTGGGAGGATCGGGGGTAACGGACGAACTCCACCGGCACCCCCAGACGCTGCAGGGAGAGGTACCACATCTCCCCGTCCTGCATGGGGGTGCGATGGTCCTCTTCGCTGTGGATGATGAGGGTGGGGGCGGTGACATTTCCCACATGGGTGATGGGAGAGGCGGCCCGGTACGTGTCCGGCACCTCCCAGGGGGTGCCGAAGAAGTGCCATTCCAGGGTGGCCAGGGAGTCCGAGGTCCCCCAGAGCGTCTCCAGGCTCACGATGGAGCGACTGGTGACGGCTGCGGCAAAGCGATCACTCCGGGCGGTGAGCCAATTGGTGGCATAGCCCCCATAGCTCCCCCCCGAGACCCCGAGCCGCTCCGGGTCGATCTGGGGATAGGCGGCCAGGGCGGCGTCCAGGCCGGTCAGGAAATCCTCTTCGTCCATGAGTCCCCAGTGGCCCCGGGTGGCCATCATGAAGTCGTGCCCGTACCCCGTGGAACCCCTGGGATTGGGATAGAGGACGTAGAAGCCGGCCTGGGACAGGACGTGAAAGGTCTGGAAGAAGGTGTGGCCGTACATGCTGTTGGGCCCGCCATGGATCTTCAGGACCATGGGGTAGCTGCGACCGGGCTCCACGTTCACGGGAGGGATCACCCACCCCTCCACCTCGGTCCCATCCGCCACGGTCCACACCAGGCGCTCCGCCGGGCGGAGGGCCACCTCCTGCAACCATGCATCGTTGAAGCCGGTGAGGCGGTGCTCCCCGGTGCCATCGGCCCGGGCCACGAAGACCTCCTCAGGAGAGGTCACGTCGGTGGAGGTATAGGCCATCCAGCGGCCGTCCGGCGTCCCGGAAAGCGAGGACACCTGCCGCTCGCCCGTGGTCACGGATCGGGGCTCGGTGCCCGGAGCGTCGATCTGAAAGAGGTGGACGCTCCCCCGGTCCAGGGCGATGAACCGGATCCCTCCCCCCTCCGGATGCCACTCCGGGGCGCCCGGGGAGAGGCCCAGCCCCTCCATCCAGACCTCGGCCTCCCCTTCGAATCCCCCGTCGGCGGAGAGGCTCCGAACCTCCAGTCGGGTGGGGCTGTTGGGATCGGAGGAGACCAGGTAGGCCAGCCTCTCACCATCCGGTGAGAAGGCAGGGGCCCGAAAGGACCCCTCCCCCGGGGTGAGGGTGTGGAGGTCTCCCAGCCCCGTCCCCGCGCCCACCGAGACGCGGTAGAGATCGGACCGGCGCAGGAAGGGGTCCGTATCCTCTTCCTCGTTCCCGGAGAAGGCGATCCATCGGCCGTCGGGGGACCAGGTGACCCCGCCGACGTTGAACCCCACGTGGGTGAGCTGCCGGGGCTCACCCCCCTCGGCCGGGACCACGAAGACCTGGTTCTTTCCCCGGGCGTCGGGATGGGGAAGAAGAGGATGGGTCCCGTCGGACTTGTACCGGACATGGGTGATGACCCGCCCGTCGAAGCGGTCCCGGTTCTCCGTCACGGTGATGGCGTCCGGGGCGATCCACCCGGCCCGGGGCCCCGACTCGGCCCCATTGGCATCGGAGCGGTCCACGAAGGCGATCCACTCCCCGTCGGGGGACCAGATGGGGGCGCCGTTCACCCCCGGGATGCGGTAGGCCTCGCCGCCGGGGGCCTCCACCCGCGCAAACCAGGTGCCGGATTCCTCGTCGCGCCGGGACTGGAAGGCCAGGGTGCGCCCGTCGGGGGACCAGACCGGGGCCCACGCCTCCCGGGTGGGGTCGGTGAATCGGAAGGGCTCGCCCGCCGGCTCGCCGTTCCGGAGAGGAGCCAACCAGATCTCTCGGTGTCGACGGTTCTCCTCCTCCACCACCCGGGTCCGGGTGAAGGCCGCTATCTCACCGTTTGGTGAGATGGCCACATCGGAGACGAAGCTCATCCGGTAGTAGTCCCGGGGGACGATCCCCCGCTCCTGGGCGGGAAGGGACTGACTCCCCAAGAGCAGAAGGAGGACGAGAAGGAGGGGGCGTGGGGAACCGGAGAGCGCGCACCGGGCGGGCGTGGTGGGAGGGCGCTGCGCGGACACACCGCGGGTACGCCGGGTGCCCGGGCGGAAAGGGATCGAGGGCATGGCGACCTCCGGGAGTTGGGACGGGGTTCGGGGGACCCCCATCATAGGGATCCGTTCGGCGCCGGGGCAAAGGAACCCCGGAGGCGCCAGGCCAGGAAGAGCACGCCCAGCGTCCTCCCACACACCAGGGCCGCCATGGCCGCGGTGACCCCCATCCACCCCAGGCCCCACCCGAAGAAGGGGAAGAGGAGGGCGATGGTGGTCACCTCCAGCGCCGTGGCCAGGGTGATGGGGCGGGTACGCCTCGCCTGCACGAGAAGCGCCCGCTGGAACCCCATCACCACGGAGAGGGCCGGGGCCAGGGCGATGATCCGGGCGGGAGCGAAGGCCAGCGCCGCCAGCCCGGGCTCCAGCCCCGACACCCCTTCGAACCAGACGCCGGCCAGGGGGGTGAACGCGATGACGGCGAGACCGCCGGAGGCCACCACGGCCAGACCGGTGGAGAAGGGGATCAGGGCACGACGGTGCTCCCCCCGGCGACCCACCAGGGCGATGGCCGCCTCCTGCCAGGAGAGCCCAAGGGTCCCGAAGAGGAAGTAGAGGGCCACCACCACGGGAAAGACGGCCAGCGACTCCACCGGTGCCGGGGCCCGCCCCATGAAGAAGGTCAGGATGGGCTGGGTGGTGAGCCCGATGAAGGAGGTGAGGGCGAGGGGATAGTAGAACCGGAGGATCGCGCCCAGGTCCAGCTCCTGTCCCCCCGGAGCGTCGTCGGACCCGGGGCGCCGGCCTGCGCGCCCCCCCCGAGCCCCGCCGTCTCCCCCGCCGGCCACCCTACCGGCATCCCCGCCAGGAACCCCGCCTTCCCTCCCTCCATCCCTTCCCGCCACCGCTACGGCACGGGCACTTCCCCTCCCCGGAACCGGGGCCCTCGGCGCCGCCGCCAGGGTGGTGGGTCCCCCGGTCCCCGCGGGAGGGAGGCCGGCCTCTCCCCCCTCGCCCTCCAGGAGGCGCGCCACGACCCCGCGGGACATCCACCAGGCGGCGGCGGCTTCCACCACCACCCCCACGGAAAGGGCGCCGGCCCCCACCCACGCCCCGGGCAACCCCGTGCCGGCCAGGAGAAGCCCGGTGGTGGCCATGGCCCCCAGGCGGATGAAGGTCCCGTACATGACCCATCGGGTCCGTCCCGCCCGGATGAGGATGCCGTGGAGGAAGCGCCGGTACCCGATGGCCGCGGGCCAGGGCAGGAGGATCCAGAGGGAGCCGTAGACCAGGTCCGCCACCTCGGGGGGGAGCCCGAGCCCCCCCCGGAGGACCAGGTCGAAGACCCCGGGCACCAGGAGGAGGACCAGGAGCCCCGTGGAGAGGGCGTTCAACGCCTGGGCGAAGGCCCGGAGCTTCCGGTAGCTCGCTGCGTCCTCCACCAGGGCGGTGGACGCGCTCATGAGCATGATCACCGGTGACTCCACCAGGATGGCGAAGGCGAACGCCACCCCGTAGGCCGCCAGGTTGAAGGTGGGGTCGGCCAGCCGCGCGATGACCGCCGCCAGGAACGGCCCCTCCAGGGCCATCATGATCCACTGGAGGGCCAGGGGGAGCCAGAAGGCCAGGATGGCCCAGGTGGTGCGGTCCGTATCGGGAATCATCGCGGAATCTACATCCCCCTGGACTCTCCGCTATCTTCCGCCGGAGCCTGCCTTCTTCGCCGGGTGGCGTCCTCTCCCCAGTCAGCCCATGCTCCTGGCTCTCCTCCTCCTGGCCCACGCCGTGGGCCTCGCCACCTCGGTGGCGGCCCTCATCTACACCCCGACC
>JBJHCB010000002.1:0-14055 GCA_050485805.1 Gemmatimonadota bacterium
TTCCCGAGCTCGGCAGGGGGGGGAGAGTGAGGGCGGCGCTTGCGCTCCTCGCCCTTGGCTGGGTCCCGGGAGTCGCGGGTCAGGTGCCCGTGCCTTCCTGGATGGAAGAGGCGGGGGCCGAGCCCTCTGGCGACCGGGCCGCTTACGCCTGGAACGTGGAGCGCGTCCTGACCCAGGCCGAAGCGGTGGCCGTGGTCCGTGTGTCGGACGATGGGATCGTCTTCCCCCTGGCGGAGATGGGTGGGGCGACGCTCCTGGATCTCCTGGTGGAGGAGTCCCTGCTCGGATACCCTGAAGCCGGCTCCACCGTTCGGTTCGTGGAGCCGCCCTGGACCACGCGCCATCCCACGGCCATCGAGTCCGAACCCCAGATCGTCTTCCTGCGACGCCTGACCGGGCCGGAGCGGGAGGCGGTGGATCGGGCCATCGAGGCGGAGGACCTGGGCCTGCCTGCCTCGGAGGACCCGGAACCCCTCCGGGCGCTCCTGCGCCTGCCGGAGGAGGCGTGGACCCTGGTCACGCCCGACGATCCGTGGCAGTCCTGGATCGGGCTGTCCGATAGCGGACAGCCGGGGCGATTGGGCGCCATCCTCCGGGAGGTGGCCGGCGTCACGCCGGGTCCGGCTGCCGTGGACTACGTGCGGCGGCTCCTGGCGCTCCGGGACGTGGAGACGGATCTCCCTCCGCCGGAGGAGCGGGACGCGCTTCAGGAGCGGGTCCTGGCGATTCCCATGGGCGGCTGAGGGCTCCCCCGGGGGTCAGGGCGATCCCGGGGCCTGGATCCGTGGCACGTAGTCCGTGGGGCCCCGGGGAGCCTCGTCCTGGATCTCGTACCAGCGGGGAAGGGTGTCCTGGATGAAGGCTTCCTTCTGGGCCCGCTGGGCATCCATGTCGAGGCCGATGTACGCCTGGAGGGCATCCTTCTCCCACTCGGGCATGGGAACGGGCTGCTCCACCCCCAGCCGGGAGAGGATGCGGGCGAGCTCGGTCCGGGCCTCTCCGGACAGGTCCAGCGCCAGCCCCAGGAGGCGTCCCGACTCCACCGGGGCATGGGCCGCAGCCCCGTGGGAGGCGGCCACGTAGTCCCACCGCCACTGGGCGCTCCGGATCATCTGGAGGATGGGCTCCATCTCCTCCTCCGTCGCCCCGGCGTCCCACGCCGCTCCTGCTTCGATGTGGAGCCGGGCCAGGGACCGTTCGGCCCGGCGGCGGAGCTCCACGATCCGGTCCTGGTTCGCGTAGACCCGCTCCCGCATCTGGGACTCGGTCCCCGAGTGGCAGACCATGCAGGACTCGGCCATGTTGGCCAGCGGACTCTGGATGTGGTGGTTCGTGAACTTCACTCCACCCTCCCGTCGGAAGGGCATGTGGCAGTCGGCGCAGGCCACCCCGGCCTGGGCGTGGGCTCCCGACTGGAAGAGCTCCCAGTCGGGGTGCTGGACCTTCAGCATGGGGGCCCGACTGATGGTGTGGGTCCAGTCGGTGTGCCCCCGCTCGTCCTGGAAGGCCTCGGCCGCCTCGGCTCCGAACCCCTCCCCATCCCACGGGAAGACCAGGTAGTTGCTCTCGGGCTCGAAGTAGTACTCCACATGGCACTGGGCGCAGACCAGGGAGCGCATCTCCTGGTGGGTCGCCCGTTCGATGTTCCGTCCCATCCGTTCCCACGCCTCGATGAGGGCCGGGCGGGTGATGGTGAGGCGCATGTTCTCGGGGCTGTGGCAGTCCTGGCACCCGATGGGGTTGGCCACCTCCGGGCCCAGGGCCCGCCAGGACTGCTGGTAGAAGCCGGCCACCCCGTACTCGTCCATGAGGCGCGGGACGTCGGTGCTCTTGCACGTGAAGCAGGTGGCCGGCTGGTCCACGTTGGTGCGGAGGGTCCCGTGGAGGTCCCGCACCGCGTAGTAGTGGCCCCGGATCTGGTCGTAGTCCCGGGCGAAGGCGAATCCGGCCCAGAGGACCACCATCTCCGGATGCTGCGCCAGCATGTCCCGGTGGCGGGAGCCCCCCCAACGGGAGACGAAGGTGGTGTCCAGGGTCTGGAGATAGGTCTGGAAGTGGCGGGGGAACTGCTCTCCCCACACGGCGTTGCGGGGCTCGAATTCCGGGAGGGGGCGGATGGGCACCCCCGCCGCCACCGCCTCCGTCCGGCGCTCGATGATGGAGGCCCCGAAGAGCCCCACCAGGAAGACCACCACCACCGTGGCCAGGAAGAGGACCCAGGCGACCCAGGGTTTCCTTGACGTGAGCTCGGAGATGTTCATGGCGTTCGAGGTTCTCCGTTCATGAGGTCCCGGAGCCATCGGGGCGAGGCGAAGCCGGGAAGGGGAGCGTGTTCATACGGGACGGAGGAGAGCCCGCGGACCCCCCCGTGGGGGGTGTCCACGTGGCAGTGCCAGCATCGCACGCCCTCCTCTCCCCGGGGATCGTCCCCCCTGGCGGCCGGGAGGGAGGTGCCGTGGATGGGGGAGACATGGCAGCGGACACAGTTCTCCTGCACCACCCGCTGGCCCGCTTCATGGATCCGGATCACCTGGGGCTCCAGGCGAAAGGTGAACATGAAGGCGTGGCGGGCTCCGTCCGAGGCCTTGAAGGCATAGTGGCGGAGATAGTTGTCGTGGGGGACGTGGCAGTCGTTGCAGGTGGCCGCCTCACGGTGGGCGCTGTTGGCCCAGGTGATGTACTCCGGGGCCATCACATGGCAGTTGACGCAGGTGGCGGGGTCGTCGGAGAGGTAGGAGGTGGCCCGGGACACCTGGGCCACCAGGCCCCCGAGCCCCACCAGGACGCCCATCAGGAGCAGTACCGGCACGCGCCAATCCGGAGGGGGGAGGATCCGGTGGATCCCCCTCGCCCGGGAGGGAGGGGGGGAGCGGGGCGGAGGGGCTTCGGGCATACGAAGGCCGGGGGCGTCAGGAACGTCGGGCGCCGAACCATGACCCTATGGGCCCACGAACGCTGGGGCAAGTCGATCCGTGGAGGTGACGGGGGGACGGTCGCCGCCTACCTTCGTCGGTCCTCCCCCGCCGGAGCTCCGCTCCCCGAGGCCCCCGGCCCCAACCCGTTCCCTCCCGTCCCCCTGTTCCGACCCATGGCTGAACCCACCCCCGCCGGAGAGGTCACCCAGGGCACCGCGGCCGCTCTCCGCTTCCGGAGAGCCTTCCTTCTCCTCCTGGCGGTGGGGATCTCCATCCTGTTCCTGCTGGTGGTCCGTCGCTTCCTCCTGGCGGTCTTCCTGGCGGCGGTCTTCGCGGGCCTGGCCCATCCCCTCTACGGGTGGTTCCTGGAGCGCTTCCGGGGGCGACGGGCGCCTGCGGCCATCGTGACCCTGGTGGCCCTCCTGCTGGGCGTGGGAATCCCGCTGGCCGGGTTCCTCACCCTGGTGGCCGCCGAGGCGGTGCAGGTGAGCCAGGGAGCCGAGGCGTGGTTCCGGGACCAGGGCGCGCGGATCGACCAGCTCCGGGGGTGGTTGGAGCGGATCCCCTTCGCAGACCGCCTCATGCCCGAAGGAGACCGGGTGGCGGAGCAGTTCCGGGAGGTGGCGGGACGGACGGGTTCCGTCCTCATGGGGGCCGTGGCCGCGGCCACGCGGGGGACCCTGAACTTCCTCCTCCAGCTCTTCGTCCTGCTCTACGCCCTCTTCTACTTCCTGGTGGACGGTCCGGCCATCCTCCGGCGGATCCTCCACTACATCCCCCTCTCCTCCAGCGAGAAGGAACAGCTCCTCGAGCGCTTCGTCTCGGTGACCCGGGCCACGCTCCGTGGGTCCCTCCTCATCGGGATCATCCAGGGGGGGGTGGCGGGCCTGGCGTTCTGGGCGGCCGGGGTACCCGGGCCCGCCTTCTGGGGGACGGTGATGGTGGTCCTTTCCATCATCCCCGCCGTGGGAGCGGCCCTCATCTGGATCCCCGCAGTGATCTACCTCTTCCTGGTGGGGCAGGTGGTGGCGGGTGTGGGCCTGCTGGTCTGGTGCGCGGTGGTGGTGAGCAGCGTGGACAACTTCCTCCGGCCCCTCCTCATCGGGCGGGATGCCCGCATGTCGGACCTCCTCATCCTCCTCAGCACCCTGGGGGGAATCGTCCTGTTCGGAGCCGTGGGATTCATCGTGGGGCCCATCGTGGCCGCCCTCTTTGTCACCGTCTGGCACCTCTACGGCGAGGCCTTCCGGGAGTGGCTCCCCGAGGCGCCGGAGGGGGTGCTTCCCGATGAAGCGGGGGAACCGGGTAGATCCCCCGAGGCGCCGGCCCAGCCGGGGAAGGATGCGCCCCTCCCCGAGGAGCCTCCCCTTCCGGGCGAGGGTCCAGCCTCCGGGGAGCGGGCCCTTCCGGGGGAGGGGATTCCCCGGGAAGGCGAGGGCTGAGCCGGCCATGGACGCCATCCTGGTGGAGGCACCTCGGGCCCGTCCCTCCCTGGAATCCGTCCCCGACCCCGTGCCGCGGCCACACGGGGCCATCGTGGAGGTCCGGGCCACGGGGGTTTGCCGGAGCGACTGGCACGCCTGGGTGGGCCACGACCCCACCGTTCGGTTCCCCCACGTGCCCGGGCATGAGTTCGCCGGGGTGGTCCACGCCGTGGGACGGGAGGTCCGGGGCTTCCGCGGAGGGGAGCGGGTCACCGCCCCCTTCTGCTGCGGGTGTGGCCGGTGCGGGACCTGTCGCTCCGGAAGCCAGAATCTCTGCGAGCGGGAGTACCAGCCCGGGTTCGACGGCTGGGGAAGCTTTGCCCGCTTTGTCATGGTCCCCTGGGCCGACGTGAACCTGGTGCCCCTCCCCGAAGACCTGGAGTTCGGAGCGGCTGCGAGCCTGGGGTGCCGCTTCGTCACGGCCTTCCGCGGAATCGTGGACCTGGCCCGGGTGCAGCCCGGGGAGAGCGTTGTGGTCCTGGGGTGCGGGGGAGTGGGGCTCTCGGCGGTGATGGTGGCGGCGGCGCTGGGGGCCCGGGTCCTGGCCGTGGACGTGGTGGAGGAGAAGCTGGACCTGGCCCGGGAGCTGGGAGCGGCGGAGGTGGTGGACGCCGGATCGGAGGATCCGGTGGAAACCGTGCGGGCGCTCACCCGCGGTGGGGCGCAGGTGAGCGTGGATGCCCTGGGGAGCGCACGGACCTTCCGGCAGGGCGTGGAGTGTCTGGCTCCCAGGGGACGCCACCTCCAGCTTGGGCTCCTTTTGGCCGAGGACGCCATGCCACGGGCCCCCATGCACCTGGTGATCCGCCGGGAGCTCCAGCTCCTCGGGGGGCACGGGATGCAGGCCTGGCGCTACGGGGACATGCTGGAGTTCATCCGGACCCGGCAGCTACCGGTGGACCGGTTGGTGGGCCGGCGCCGACCCCTCGCCGACGCCGGGGAGGTGCTGGCCTCCATGGAGGGGTTCTCCTCGGTGGGAGTGACCCTCCTGGAGCCGTGACCGCCGCTCCCCGGGGCAAGCCGCCCTCCATGGATGGAACCACGGCGGGGAGCGGGCCCCGGGCCGTCCCCGGCCGGAACCCGCTCCCCGGTTGAGCTGCACGCATGGCGGTGCACGCGCGCTGGAAACCCCGCCTGGGGTCAGTTGCCCTCGACGAGGGTGATCTCACCGCGGCAGGTCTCCTCGCCGCCGGCCCAGAAGATCACCGACCAGGTCCCGGCGTCCGCACCCACGGTGCTCACCCGGACCCGGGCGTTCAGGGGCTCGTCCTCGTCCGCGTGGGTCCAGAGGACGGTGATTCCGCTGTCGTCCGGCGTCTCGACCTCCTGGACATCCCCGATGGGCTGGCTCAGGGTCACCTCGACTTCCTCATGGATCGTCCCCGTCTCCAGGACGGACGGGTTGAACCGCGCCTCGCACTGGTCGGGAGTGGTCTCGACATCCAGGGAACTGGCCATGGCCGGGCCGGCCAGAACCGCAGCCGCCACCAGCACTCCCAGAGCGGAGCCCTGCCACCGGCTGAGCATGCTCGTGTAAATCCTACCTGTTCCGTGTTGCATGGTCCTTCCCTCCTATGGGGTGTCCTTCGTTCGTGTCGGGCCGCTGCCTGGTGCACCGGCATCGGGTGCCCGGGGAGGCTCCCCGGGATGCCTCTGATCAATGCAACGGCGATGCCAGGGCGGGGGTGGGATGCCCCTCTCCCCCGGGTACGAAAAACGCCCCGGCGATGCCAGGGCATCGCCGGGGCGCTCACCCTGGTTCTCACTGGGTGGTGGTGCTCCACTGGAACGCGTGCCAGTGCTTCCGGATGTCCCGGGTGAGCTCCGCTACCCGGTCGCTCAGCTCGTCCCGGAGGTCGTCCAGGTCCCGGTCCTCGTCGGCCACCCGTTCAGCGGCCAACTGCTGGGCCTCCACCAGGTCCTCCTGAAGGCCCCTGACCTCGGAGGGGTCGAGATCCAGGTCGTGGGCGGCGGTCATCACCCGGGTCTGCTCCGGAGCGGCGGCCGGGTCCGCGGGGTCGGTCTCCGGGGCCTGAGCCTCCGGGGGAACGGCACCTGGCGCCACGTCCTGGGGGCGGTCCGAGGCCGGCACGAGCCGGGCGAGCTCGGTCAGGTTCTCTTCCAGTTCGGAGAGTCGCTCGTCGGTCCGGTCACGAAGCGCCTGTCGATCCGCCGCGAACTCCAGCTCTGCCCGCGCCACCTCGGCCTCCAGCTCCGCGATCCGCTCGGCCGCCCGGTCCCGGACCCGGCGGGCCTCATCGGCGTCCGCCACATCCACCTCATCCACGTCCTGGAGGACGTCGCCCCGGGTCTCCTCCACCTTCGCGGCCACGTCCGTCCACCGCTCCAGTGGCTCGTCCTGGGCTCCGGCGCGCAACCCGTCCACCTCGGCGCGCAGGCTGTCCAGGATCACATCCACGTCTCCTCGCATCACCGCGACCTGCACGGTGGTCTGGGGGGACGGGGCTTCCGCGAGTTCGTCGTCGTCCCACCGGTCCACGTCGTTGTCCGCCGGACCGCATCCGACGCCGGCGACCGCCAGGGTCAGGCCGAGCAGGGCGGCGTTTCTGAAGGGAATCCTCATCGAAACGTTCATCGTCCGGTTCTCCTTGGGGGGGGGGCCAGGGCTGCTGTGTTTGCCTCTCCAGGAACGCAAGGCGTGTGCCGTGGAAGCCCGGAGGCTCCGGGCGTGCGGCAAAGGGCCCGCCCCATCAGGCGATCCGGGCCCGGGTGGGTCCGGTCTCCTCCGCTTCGTAGGCGTTCAGCCGGTTGTAGAGGGTCTTCAGGCTGATCCCGAGGGTCCTGGCGGTCTGGGTCTTGTTGCCCGATTGAAAGGAGAGCGTCCGGAGGATGAGGCGCCGTTCCGCCTCGTGGATCGACGTCCCGAAGGGAACGTGGACCCGGCCCTTCTCGTCGCCTCGGGTCGGTCGACCGCGCTCCAGGAGCACGTGTCCGGGCAGGGAGTGGGGCTCGATCTCCCGCCCCTCCGCCATGAGGTAGGCGGTATGGACGGCGTTACGGAGTTCCCGCACGTTTCCGGGCCAGGAGTGGCCGCGGAGACAGGCGAGGGTTTCCTCCGTGAAGACCTTCGTGCTTCCCTCCTGGCATCCGATCTGGACCAGGAAGGCCAGGGCCAGGAGTTCCACATCCTGACCCCGCTCCCGGAGGGGGGGGAGCGGAAGATGGAGCACCCGGAGCCGGTAGTAGACGTCGGCTCGAAGGCGTCCGTCGGCCACCGCCGTTTCCGGGACCCGGTTCGTGGCCGCCAGGGTCCGCACGTCCACGGTGATGGACACCTCGCCCCCGGTGCGGCGAAAGACTCCGTCCTCCAGGACCCGGAGGAACCGGGCCTGGAGGTCGAGGGGCATCTCGGTGACTTCGTCCAGGAAGAGGGTCCCGCCGTCCGCTCGCTCGAACACGCCACGATGGCGCCGGTCCGCCCCGCTGAAGCTCCCCCGCTCGTGGCCGAACAGCTGGCTGTCCATCAGGGTGGGCGAGAGGGCCCCGCAATTGACGGCCACGAAGGGCTGGTCCCTGCGACGGCTCAGTTCGTGGAGCCTCCGTGCCACCACCTCCTTCCCTGTTCCGGTCTCACCTGTGATGAGGACCGGGGCGCTGGTGGACGCCATGGACCGGATGAGCCGCTCGACCTTCCGCATCGAGCTGGAATCCCCGAGCATCCGGGTCTCCCCGGGCCGGGCCTCCTCCACCGGCTGGTCTCCGGAACGGGCGGGAGGGGGGTTCCCTTTCAGGGCTTCGCTCTCTGAGGCCGTTCTTCCTGCGGCTGACCCCGCCCCGGTCCCCGTCGTGGTCCCCGCCGCCGTCCCGGCCGTGGCCCCCGTCGCTGTGCCCAGGACCCCTTGAACGGCTTCCGCGGCGAAGGGGCTCGAGATGCGCGCCTCGAAACCCACGGGCAACGCTCCTCCCACGAGGACGTGGTCCGGGGGATCGACCAGCACGGCCAGACCGCAGGCGTGGACCACCCGACCCCAGCCGTCCTCGCCTCCCGGGGCAGCGTCCACGAACACGACATCGAAATCCCGACCGGGGTACCTCCGACGGGCCTCGGTGCAGGAGGCCACGGCGACCGCCCGCCAGGAGGCCCTGCGGACGAGGTCGGTAAGGGCGTCGCGCTTGTCCGCGTCCGCCAGGGCGATGAGAGCCGTATGCATAGGGGAGACTCCTCCGAATGGGTTCGGTCCATTGCGGTGCGGAGGGTCTCATGTTTTCGGACCCCGCGGATCCGATCCACCTTCCGGGCGCTTCCTGCCCAGGGTGGGTGCAAGATCTGCGCAGTCGCGCCACGCCAGCCGGATCCCGCCTGGCCATCGATCTCGGGTCAGACCTCCCTCACCGCGGGGCTTCCACCCTGCTTCCCATGGATCGGGAGAGGAACCTGGAAGCCCGCCGTGCCCTTGGAATGGGGCGAGGAGCGTGCCAGACGGCCGGAGGCAGGGCCGGCCGAGAAGTTGGGCACGTCTGTTTGCGGGGTCGTTACTTCGGGTCCGCGCGCTCCGGGGCGTCCCCCATCAGACCGTATTCGTGCAGGCGATTGTAGAGGGTCTTCACGCTGATGCCCAGGACGCCCGCCGCCTGGGTCTTGTTGCCGTCCAGGTGGGCGAGGGTGGTGAGGATGAGGCGCCGCTCGGCCTCATCGATGGATTCTCCCACCTGGAGCGAGATCCCCGATCCGCCCAGGTCACCGGCATCCGCTGCCCCCTCCCCCACGACCTCCGGCGGCAGGTCCCCGACCCCGATCCGGTCACCGCCGGACAGAAGATAGGCCGTGTACACAGCATTCCGGAGCTCCCGGGCGTTCCCCGGCCAGTCGTGGCGTTCCAGGGTGGTCAGCGCTTCCTCGGAGAGCGTCCGGGGGTGTCCCTCCCGGCGGATCACCTCCGCCAGGAAGTGGCGGGCGAGGGGGGGGATGTCCCCCTGCCTCTCCCGCAGCGGCGGAAGCTCGACGCCGAGCACCTTGAGACGGTAGTACAGGTCCTCCCGGAGCTTCTTCTCCCGCATGGCGGTCTCGGGGGCGCGGTTGGTTGCCGCGATGACGCGGACATCCACCTGCCGCGGATTCTCGGAGCCCAGCCGGAGCACCCGGGATGTCTCCAGGACCCTGAGGAGCTTGACCTGGAGCTCCAGGGGCATCTCCGTGACCTCATCCAGGAAGAGGGTGCCCCGGTGGGCCCGCTCGAAGAATCCCCGATGGGCACGGACGGCCCCAGTGAAGCTCCCCTTCTCATGCCCGAAGAGCTGGCTTTCCATGAGCGTAGGGGAGATGGCCCCGCAGTTCACGGCCACGAAGGCCCCGCGGCGGCCGCTGAGGTCGTGGATCGTCCTGGACACGAGTTCCTTGCCGGTCCCGCTCTCGCCGGTCACCAGGACCGGCGCCGCGCTGGGTCCGATCCTCCGGATGCGCTCGTAGACGCTCCGCATCGCGGAGGACACACCCACCATGGGGCCGAACCCCTCCTCCTCAGGCTTCCGTTCGTGCGAGCCGTTCCCCTCCCGCGGAGCCCGGGACTGCTTTAGGGTGCGGAGGAACGCTCGCAGGCGGTCCCGGTCCAGCGGAACAGGGAAGAAGTCCGCCACCCCGCGTTTCAGGATCTCCCTGGCGGCCTCGAGTTCATCGGCCTCGCCCAGCACAACGGTCGCGAGTCCCTCCTTGCCCTTCTCCAGGAGCTCGAACCCGACGCCATCGGGGAAGCAGAGATCCATGAGGAGCAGGTCGACCCCTCCGGCGTCGAGAAGCTCCAGGGCGGACTCGACATCGGCGGCGGCCTTGGATCTGATGGAGAGGCCGTCGAGTTCCTCGGCGAGGGTGGCGCGGAGCGAATCGTCTCCCACCACCAGGACTGCCATGTTCATTCGAGACGGGGTCTGGGCGGTCCGAGGGGGCGCCCGTGGACGTCGGATGGACCCGGGAAGACAGGGTCCCATTGCAGGGGGGCCGGAAGCAGGCTCGCGGAACTTGGGGAAAAGTGCATGGGTCACGCGTGGCACGGCAAGTGGGGCCTCCTCCGGATTGCCGTCAAGATCCGACCGGGCAACGGCTTGAACCATGGCGCGCCGCGCCTGGGCGTGCCGGAAGGCGCCGGACGACCCGGGGTGGGATCCCGGACTTCAGTCCCGCCCCGCTGGTTCCAGGGGCTTTGTGGCCGGTCCGTGGAGTACCCTTCCATCGGTGCCGAAGCGGGACCCGTGGCACGGGCAATCCCACGTCTGCTCGGTTGGGTTCCAGGCCACCGGGCAACCCCGGTGTGTGCAGGCCGAAGTGAGCACGCGGAGCGTCCCATCCCAATCCCGGAACGCGGCCACCGGCTCACCGGACCGGACACAGATGCCTCCCGTTCCGGGGGCCAGGCTCTCCGGCGTCTCCCCGGCTCCCACCGGCGGGATGTGCCGCCCCACCATTCCCACAGTCGTGGCCTGGGCCCGTACGCGATCCCAACTGGAGGGGGTGAAGCGCGCACGATCCGCTGCGAAAGCCCCGGCCCAGCGACTGGGTCGCCCCATCACGAGGTCGGACAGGATCCGGGCGGCGGTGGGACCTAGGGCCAGACCTGCCCGCCCCAGCCCCGTGGCCACCAGGAGGCGGCGGGACCCGAACGGGACCCGCCCGACCATGGGGACGCCATCGGCGGTGGCGTAGTCCTGGGACGACCAACACCCCACGACCTCCCCGACGGGGAAGTGCTCCCGCGCATAGGCCTCCAGGCGACCAAACCGATCCCGCGCGTCCCCCCCATCCCCGGGGAAGTGGTCCTCTCCGCCCACGAAGAGGAGAGGGGGGCCGCCGTTTCGGGGCACGGAGTGGAGCCATCGGGCGGGCGGATCGCGATGGACGGCCATGGAGACCGGGAGGGAGCCGCGACCCTCGAGAGCGACACAATGTGCCCGCAGGGGAACGGTGCGGGCGAAGAATCCCCCCCGATCGATGGGGGGGAGGCCGCACGCCATCACCACCCAGGAAGCGTCGATCCGGGCGCCTCCCGCCGTACGGGCCACGAGTCGGTCCCCTTCCTCCGAGACGTCCACCACACGGGAGCCCTCGAAGATCGCCGGGTGGTCGTCGTCCACTGCGCGGGCCAGTGCGCGACAGTATCGGAGCGGATCGAACTGGGCCTGGTCCGGAAGGTACGCACCGGCTTCGATGGGGAAGGGGAGATCGGAATCGAGGACGGCCTCGACGGGTACCTCGGCGCGCCGGGCGGCCGCCACCTCCGAATCCACGGCCTCCACCCCGCCGGCCTCGGTGGTGAACGCGACGATGGGGCGCCGGGTGAACCCGCAGGGAATCCCCAGCCCCTCGACGGTGTCCGCGATCTGGGCCATCCCCCATGTAACGGCGTCTGCGTAGAGGCGGGCGAATGCGGGGCCTCGTTCCCTCTCCAGAGCAGCCAGGACGGGCGCCTCCAGGACGCTGAGCCTGCCATAGGCCCCTCCCGTGGCTCCTCCCCCGACCCGGGCGGCCTCCAGGACCACCACCCGATGGCCGGCCCGCTTCAGCATGAGTGCAGTGGTGAGGCCGGTGATGCCGCCTCCCACCACTGCTACGTCCGCAGACATCCGCCCTTCCGCGACGGGGAACCGGGTGGGCTCGCCCCACTGCGCCCAGTAGGAAAGATACCGAGGTGTTTCAGGGGGCCCTTTCGACATGGCGTGCAGCGCGTGGCGGGGAGAGTGCAAACGAGCCAGGGACGCCCGGCCCCTCGTCGCGGGCGCTGGGTCCCCTTCTCCGGCACTCACTCCGTTCTCGGGGCTGCCACCTGAAGGCGGATCGGGGTGAGCCCCTCCGGTCTTCCGGTCGACCTCCGTGAGGGTGCGGACGGAAGCGTCGAGGCTGGCACCCCGATCTCCACAGGGATGTCCCTCCCCCCGGCGCGCGCCTCCTTCGGTTCCTCGATCTCCAGGGTTTCGGGGAACCACCGGATCCCGATGGCCCGGGCGGTTCCCAGGCAAACCAGGACCCGGGTGCCGTCCGCACGAGCGACCAGAACGCCATCCACGTCGTTTCGCAGGCACTGCACCACTTCCCCTTCCCGAAGTGCAAGGGACGCGCCTGTGGCGCTGCGTCCGGCTTCATCGAGTCCTGTCACCTGGACCAGGTCCCCGAAGGTGGTGTGGACGAGGGTGACCGACGGTTTGGCTGGCCTGGGATGGGGCATGGTGGCTCTCCTCCACGCTGTGAAGACGGGTCGAACGAAGCCGGAGGGGCCCCGAAGCAAGGCTTCTGAACATGGGCGCCGAGGACGGGAGTCCCCCGGGTGAGGCGAAAAAATGCAAGGCACATGCCGCCAGACAGCGCGGCCTTCCTCGTGGCCGCCCTCCATCGAGGCGGGAGTAAGCTCCCTGCCGCAAGGAGCTCCCGCCGACCGGGGAGGAGCCCGGGGCCCCCCGGGGGGCGGGAGGACACCGGGCGCCGGAGCTTTGCAGAATCTCCATGATGGCGGTGTAAGAAGGAGATCCTGGCCCGTCCCCCTCTCCTGCGAGCCCCCCATCGGCCGAGGGCCCCCCCCACGCCGCGGGGACGCCCCGGGCCGCGGGGACGCCTCACGGCGCGACGACGCCCCCCGTCCGCCCCCTCACCCGAACCGGCCGGTAAGGGCCATGAGGAGGACGATGACCAGGAGGAGCCCCAGGAGCCCACTCGGCCCGTACCCCCAACCTCGGGAATACGGATAGGCGGGGAGTGCGCCCAGGAGCATGATCAGGAGCAGCAGCAGCAAGATCCATCCAATCATCACAGACCTCCTCATTCTGGTCGGGGGGCCGTCGCGGCTAAGGCGCTGCGAGGCGGCCCGTTCCCGGTACCCTGAACTGTGTGGAGCCGCGGATGGGCCCAGCGGCGGGGAGTGGCAAGGCCCGTACCGTGAGGGCAGGGGGCGCGGGTCGCAGGGGAGGCCCCCGTATCGTGGGGCCGGGTCCATCCCCGGCACGGCGCTTGCCACCCACCGGGTTCCATATCCCGATCCAAGGAGCCCTCCCATGCGATGTGCCTTGACCCCCGTTCTCACCGTGACCCTCGCCATGGGCGTGGCGTGCGGTCCGAGAGCCGACCGCACCGTGGACGCCGGCCAGCTGGATCCCATCGTGGTCTCGCCTCCCCCGGAGAGTCGAGCCGAGAACCTGTCGGAGATGCGAAGCCGGCAGCCATCCCCTCCCACCTCCGGGCAAACCACGGAGGGTGAGATCCCGGTGGAGGGTGGGGAGGACCCATTCCCCCTCCCTGGACACCGGATCGACGCGCAACCGGGGACGAGCCCCTGGTCATGAGGGGCACCGGGGCTCCACCCGGTTCGGCTCCCCCGGGAGGCCTCGACGAGACCGTCCTGGAAGGGGTGGTGGCCGGCTTCATCGGTGGAACCACCCTGGCGGTCTGGTTCCTGGCGGTGGACTGGATCCAGGGAGTCCCGTTCATGACCCCTTCGGTTCTGGGGTCCCTCCTCCTCTTCGGAGAGGTGGAGGTGGCAGGCGGACATCCGGTGATGCCCGCCGTCGTGGTGTACACCCTGGTCCACTACCTCCTCTTCAGCGCCGCCGGCATGGTGGCTGCGGCCCTGGCGCGACGGGCCGAACGACGCCCTTTCGTCCTCCTCGGCGCCCTTCTCATGGTGGTGGCGTTCCTGGCGTTTTCCCTCAGCTTCGTCGCG
>JBJHCB010000002.1:14065-30700 GCA_050485805.1 Gemmatimonadota bacterium
CGCTGATGGGGACCCTCCGCTGGTGGGCCGTCGCACTGGGGAACCTGGTGGCGCTCGGCGCGATGGCGGCGTATCTGAGGGCCCGCCATCCGGGGACGAGGCGGGTCCTGGACAAAGACCGGGTCTTCGAAGCCCCATGAGGCCCTCGTCCGCTTCCATGAGGTCCGTCGGGGTCTGGGTCCGAGTCCTTGCGGTGGTCGGAGCCATCGGACTGCCCACGGTCTGGCTGGGGTCCCTCGCCTTCGCAGGCGAGGACTGGATCACCAACCTGGCGCGGGTGGTGGGGGCCGCGGCCGCCGCCGTCCTCTACCTCGCGACCCGGCGTCGGGGCCAAGGGGTGCCCTGGGCCGCGTTGGTGTTCGTCGGGATCATCGGATCCCTCCTCACCACGGGGGTGAGCGCCCTGGTTCCGCCTCTCGGGGTGTGGACCGCCGCCGGCTGGCTCGTGAGCGGGGCGGTGGGGGGAGCCATGGTCGGTCTGGTCCTGCGGGCGCAGCCCCAGCCGGGAGGTGAGTCCCCCGTGGGATGAGGGATCCGGTGGACCCGACCCGGTGGGCCGGGCCCTCTCGCTCCTGCCCTGTCGTTCCTGCATGGCCGCGGAGAATCGTACACGGTCGGCCCCCGAGGCTCCATACAGGCGCGGGGCCCCAGGCGGAGCGCGTTCGGGGGGAGCCCGTATGCCCCCGGGTCCCCGGTGGGAAGGGCACACGCTTTGCACCTTTGTTCGGTTCGACTGCCCCCGCACCACCCCCCGAATGGAGGATCCGATGCCGGACGTTGGGCTCTGTCCACGACGCGGACGTGGGGACCGACAGCGGGAAGGGCTTCGGGAGCGGCTGGAGGAGGAGCGGAGCGACTCCCGCCGCCGCCGCGACCGCTAGGAGGGACTCCCCCGAGGGACCAGGGCCCGACCCGGGAAGCAACAGGAATGCCCGGGCTCCGAGGGGGAGATGCGCCCCGGCGCCGATCATGGGGAGACGAGCTACCGCGGATCGGGTCGGTTGGAAGGCCGCCGGGCCCTGATCACCGCGACAGCGGGATCGGTCGGGCTGTGGCCATCGCATTCGCCCGGGAGGGCGCAGACGTGGCCATCGCCTACCTCTCCGAATCGGATGACGCGGCGGACATGGCCTGGAAGCGGCCGGCGCAACCGGTTGAGCTCGCACCGGCCTTCGTCTTCTTCGCCTCGACGGACTCCCGGTTCTGCACGGGCGAGATCCTGGCGGTGACGGGAGGCTCGTCGACCCGGTAGGATCGCGTACCCCAGGCTGGCATACCCCTCGGTAGGCGGTCGGCGGACACCCCCCGTCCATCCGAAGCATTCCACCGCCCGGTCCCCGGGCATTTCCGAATCGGAGGATTCCATGGCTCAGGCGATCTTCTGCCTTACTCGGGACCTGGATCAGACCGAGGCCATCCTGGATGGCCTCGGTGTCGCCGGATTCCCGGCCCACCACATCTCGGTGCTCTTCCCCCATCACCTGAGCTCGGATGAGGTGGGGCCGGGGAAGGGAAGGCAGGCGCGGGAGGGGGCCATGGCCGGGGGTCTGGTGGGGGGGACCCTGGGCTATCTGGCCGGGCTCGGCGCCCTCACGATTCCGGGGGTGGGGTCCCTGATCGCGTCAGGGCCCATCATGGCGGGACTCACCGGTCTGGCCCTCGGGGGGGCCGTGGGGGGAGTCACCGGAGCCCTGGTGGGAGCGGGCTTCCCGGAGACGGAGGCAGGCCGGTATGCCGAACGTGTGAAGGAGGGAAGCATCCTCGTCTCGGTACACAACGGGGAGTGGGATCAGGTGCCCGTGGTGAGGCAGATCTTCGAGGAGGCCGGTGCCACCGACATCTCCACGGCGACGGAAGCCGAAACCGGGGGGGGAGTGGAGAGGGAAGGGGGGTGACCCTCGATCCCGGTTCCGCCGGCGGAGAGGTCGGTCCACCCCGCCTTCCACCATCCGATCCACGGCCGCCGGGGCGCCCACGTGGACGGCAGGCGCCAGCAGCCATGAGACACGGGCGGCTCTTCCAATTCGCTCACCCGGGCGGGTGGCCACTACGCGCCGGGATCCCGTCCGAGGGCATGACGGATCGCTTCCCTGATCCCGGTCCAGGAGCGGCGGGCCCAGGCCACGTGCCGGTCCGGGCGAACCAGGATCCACCCATCCCGGCCGCCCAGGAGGCGCCTTACCGTCCCGCTGGGGTCCCGGTGGTCCTGCGGTCCGATCCGGACCACGGGGAGCTGGGAGACCGCCGAAGCTGCGCGGCTCCGCCCGGTCACCTCCACCAGGGCTGGGCCCACCGGGAGGAGGTCGTGGAGCCGAACCCGTCCTCCCAGGGGCCCCCTCAGCAGTGGATTGGGAAGGCGGAGGCCGCTGGCCCGCTCCGACCCGTCCAGGATGGGGGAGGGGGGGCAGCGGAGGTCCAGCATCATGGTCCGGGCGGCCATCCGCCGATGGAAGGGAGCCACGCCCATGGCTCCCCGCAGGAGCCTGAAGAGGCCTGCCCGGGCCCTTCCGCCGCTCTGCAGGAAGTACCGGGTGATCAGGTCCGCGTACCGGCTCACGTGACCCACGGCCATGGCGTGCCGCTCCACGTGATAGGACTCCAGGAGCCGGTCTGCGTCTCCGCCCCGGAGCGCCGCCGCAAGTTTCCACGCCAGGTTCCCCGCGTCCTGGATTCCGGCGTTCATCCCCATCCCTCCCACCGGGCTGTGGATGTGGGCGGCGTCCCCTGCCAGCAGCACCCGGCCCTCCCGGAAGCGGGGAGCCGATCGGAGGTGGATGCGGAACCGACTCGACCAGGCCACCCCGTTCCCTGCGGTGCCCAGGACCTCCCGGGCGAGGCCCTCCACCTCCTCGTCGGGGACCGTATCCTCCTCCGGCGCCTCCAGGGCCAACCGGATCACCCGCCAGAGCCCGGGCCTCAGCCGCACGGTGAAGGTGAGCCCGTCCGGCCCGTTCAGGACCCGGGGCCACGGAAGTCCGTCATGGGGTGCCGTCACCCGGACATCGGCGAGCATGGGCCGGAGGTCGTAGGTGCCCCCCTCGAAGGGGAGTCCCAGGGCGTCGCGGACGAAGCTCCCGGCCCCGTCACACCCCACCAGGTACGGGGCGTGCAGGAGGCTGCGGGGCCCTTCTCCCGCGGTCCGCAGGCCCACGCCCTCCGCATCCTCCTGTATCTCGATCGCCTCGGTCCCGAACCGGACATCACACCATCCGGATCCTACGACCGCGTCGAGGAGGATCTCTTCGGTCCGGTCCTGCTCGAGCACGAGGAGGCCCGGGCGGTCCACCGAGGCATCCAGCTCCCGGAAGTCCAGGGAGAGGTAGGGCTGGGTTGCCTGGTCTGCGGAGTGGAGGGTGAGGGTCTCCACGAGGGTTCCGGCCTCGAGCAGCCTGGGGGAGACGCCCCAGGGTCTCAGCGTCTCCAGGGTTCGGGCGTGGATGGCGGGGGCCTTCGAGGTCCGGCTCGTCCCCGCCTTCCTCTCCACCAGAACGGACCGCACCCGGTGGGCAGCGAGCCCCAGGGCCAGGGAGAGGCCAACGGGACCGGCGCCGACGATGAGGACCTCGGGGCGTTGGGTGCCGGAGGGCTGGGTGGGAGGAGGGCTCGACATCGGGGCGAATCCGGTCGGAAGGAAGGTCGGGGTGTCTCGGCGCGGGCGTCCACGTACCCTCCTCCTCGCTCAGGGGTACGGTGACCATGCCCAGCGATTCAGCGCCCAGCGATTCAGCGCCCAACGACTCAGCGCCCGGCGATCCAACCGCGTCCGCCGCACCCTCCCCCCCGGCCCCTTCCGGGTGGGTCGCCCCGGTGCTTCTCGCCCTCCTCCTTCTCGCTCCGGTGGTGGCGGGGGTGTGGGTGGGGGCCGCGGGGGCGCGGACCATCCTGACCGTTCCGACCCTCCTTTCCGGGCCTGTGGTGGAGGATGGGATCCTCTACGAGAAGGGGCTTTCGGCCCTCGTTCTCGACATTTCGAACTCGGATTTCCTGGCTCGCCTCAACGAGGGTCCCCTGTACGTGGGACAGGAGGAGGTCTCGCGCATCCTCCATATCACGTATGACACCAGCGACACCCGGGCGAAGGCCCGGGAGGTGCATGCCGACCTGGTCGCCTTCCTCCGGGAATACCCCGACGAGGAGATCTTCCGGATCTCCATCTCGGCCGAGCGCCCCGCCATGGCGGACAGCCTGGGGAGGGTCCTCCTCGATCAGTATGCGTCCCTTCCCGAATGCGGGCTCGGAGAAGACCTCTCGGCCCTGGCTTCGGCGGCCGGGGTCCGCTTCTTCGGGGGGTCGGGAGAGGAGTTCTTCGCTGAGGCACACCCCGACTGCCGCCCCCCCGAGGTGGTGGCCGAGGGGGTGGAGGAGGGGCTCCGGGAGGAGATCCAGGAGATGGCCGGGTCGGGGCCGGAGTCGGTGGAGGCGTTCCCCCACGAGGAGGGAGACGAGGCCTTCGCGGCCCTCGTGGCCCAGGTGGACCGAGGCCTTCTCCTCACGCATCCCGCCTGGCCCCTCTTCCTCTTCCTGGCGGCGGTGGGTGGGGTGGCCGCCCTCCGCCGGGAATGGGCCTACTGGGCCCCGGTGGCCGCCCTGGGCTCCGGCCTCCTCCTGTACGGCGCGGGGATCCTCATGCTGGCTCCCCGTCGGATCCAGGAGGGGTTCCAGGGCGCCGGCACCGAAGGGGAGGCCAGCGAGATCTGGGCGGAATTGGGCGCCCGCGTCCTGGAACGCACGGCCGTCGTCTCCGCCTGGGCGGCCCTCCTGGTGGGGACGGGGTTCGTCGCCGTCGGAGTCCTGATCCGCACCGTCCAGGGGAGACGACCATCCGTGCCGGGATGAGGGGTGGGAGAGGGCCCCCGGGTCGTTCCTACACGGAGGGAAAGGAATTCCGACCCCGGTGGGGATCCTGTGGACGGACGCCCGGGTCCGATGTCGGGGAAACCGAGGTCCGAACGAAGGATGCGTCGCTCCCCGGATCCCGGCACATTCCCTGCCTCCCTCTCACTTCCGGCGGCCCTGACGGAGGGCCGCATCCGGCCCCGGGCCGGCCCCTCAGCCGGCGTGCACCGGCGCCCCCCCCGTTTCCGATCCGGACCGATGCCATGAAACCCGAGGCCTCCCGCCACTTCGCCCTCCTCCCCATGCCCGTCGGAGTCCTGGTGGTGGGGGTCGTTCTGGGCGGGATTCCGGGATGCGACCTCCCCACGGAGGCTCCGGAGTGGGACACGCGGTGGGTCCTCCCCGCGGAACGCACCACCATCGCCGTGGACGAGTTCCTTCCCGACGGCATCGACGTGAGCCAGGGGGGAGAGAGCTTTCGGGTCGAGGCCCGCAGGGGACAGCTTCAGCAGACCCTTGGCGGGCTCTGCCCCCTGTGTGCCCCCCTGGATGGAATCGTGGCTCCGAAGCCTGCGTTCACCGCAGAGAGCGAGTTCTCCCTCTCCCTGCCGGAGGAGATCGTGTCCCTGGAGCTCCGCTCGGGGGTGGCCCGGATCCGGGTGACCCACTCCTTCGAGTTCGACCCGCTCCGCCCCGGTGGGGGCGCCACCGGGTCGTTCCGCGTGCAGCTCCGGGATCGGGCCACGGGCCGGTTGCTGGGCGAGGAGTCAGTGGACGGGGCGGACCAGGCGCTGGGACCGGGCGGGGCGCTGGATCTGGAGCTCAGTCTGGAACCGGGGCCGGTGGGGCGTGAGGTGGATGTGGCCTTCCGCCTGGAATCCCCGGCGGGGACCCCCGTCCGTCTCCGGATGAACCAGGGTCTCACGCTGGAGGCCGAGGTGGGACCTCTCCTCATCGACCAGGCCGAGCTCCTCGTCTCGGGGCGGGAGGTGGAGCTGGACGGGGTGGAGCTGGACGTGGCCGACCTGGATGCACGGGTAACCGACCGCATCGAGGACGGGGCCATCCTCCTGGACGTGACGAATCCCTTCGGCGTGAGCCTCTCGGGAACCCTTCGGGTGGCCGCCGGAACGGGGGAGTCCCTGGAGGAGGGCTTCCAGATCACGCCCGATCCCGAGCAGCGGATCTCCCTCCCCCTCACCGGGGACCAGTTCAGGATCTTCCTCGGTCGATCCGGGACCGTGGTGTCCGGGACCGCCGTGGTGGATGCGGACTCGCCCCCCGCACGGGTACAACCGGGGCAGGTGGTGGAGCTCCACCCCTTCCTCGACGTGACCCTCCGGACGGGGGGGGGTGGTTCGTGACCGGGGTTCGACGGGTCCTGCGCGGTTTCCTGTGCCTGGGGGCGGCCACCCTGGGTCTGGCTCCCTCGGCGCTCCTCGCCCAGTTCCACCCCACGGACCCGGGTCAGGTGGGGACCGCCTTCAGCTCCGGGGCCTTCGCCCGGGGGTGGGGGGCCGTGGGAGTGAACCCAGGGGCCCTGGGCCTCCCCGATGGGCCCCGGGCCTCGCTGGCCATCCCCACCCTCGCGTTCCGTCAGACCCTGCAGCCCCTCGGGTGGGGAGACGTGACACCGTTCGGAGGGAGCGAGGTCCCCCGTTCGGAGCGGGAGCACTGGATCCGCAGGATTGAGGCGGTGGGGGGGCAGGAAGGGAGCGGATCCGCCCAGCTCGCCGGCGTGGCCGGGAGCTGGGGTCCGGTGGGCTTCCAGCACACCACCACCGCCTGGGCAGACGCCCGTCTCAACCCGGCCGCGGCAGAGCTCGTCCTCTTCGGGAACGCGGGGCGAACGGGGGAGCCCGGGGACTTCGAACTGGAAGGGTCCCGCCTGGACGTGGGTGCGTTCTCCACCTTCTCCGTGGCCGCTGCCTACCCCTTCGGACGGGACGAGGCGGCTCCCCGGGGCTTTGCTTTGGGCCTGGGGCTTCGGTTCCTGGTGGCCCACGGGTTGGTGATGGGTCGCGACCTGGGAAGCCTGGTGGGGGCCGACCCGGTGGCGGTGGAGCTCCGGTTCCCCCTGGTGACCCCCACCGAGGGATCCGTGGCCTGGGATCGGGGCCGGGGCGTGGGCCTGGACCTCGGGGGCGCATGGAGCGTCGGTCCCTGGACCGGGTTCCTGGCCGTCCAGGACGTGCTGAATTCCTTCCGTTGGGACCTGGCCCAGATGGAGTTTCGCGCCGGCACGGCCGTGTTCCAGGAGGGAAGCGGCAGCTCCGACTTCGAACCCCGCCCCCTGGAGGAGGCGCCCGAGGCCCTCCGCACCGAGGTGGAAGAGCTCACCTTCCGGCCTGCCGTCACGGCAGGGGCCGGGTACGCGGGGTGGGAGAGCCTTCGGGTCTCGGCCCAACTCCGTCATCATGGGACGGGGGGGATCCGACCCGGACCCAGGACGGAACTCGGCGCCGGCGCGGAATGGAGGGGGTGGTCCATGGTCCCCCTCAGGGCGGGGGCGGCCTACACGTCCGAAGGGGTACGGGTCGGCGGGGGAGCAGGCCTGGACCTCGGGCCGGTGTCCCTCTCCGCGGCCCTCCTCCACGAGGGTGGCCCCAGGGGGAGTGGGCGCCTGTTTTCCCTCGGCCTCTCAGGGGCCCTGTTCTGACCCCTCCTCACCCGTCATTCCACGTCCAGGTCCAGCCGCATGAGTACCCGGGGGAAGCCGTCCAGGACCGAATCGGTTTCGGCCACCTTCCGGAATCCCGCCCCTTCGAACAGGGTCCGGGTCCCGACATAGGCCATGGTCAGGTTCACCTTCTCACCCCGGTTGTCCAGAGGGTAGCCCTCGACGATCCGCGCTCCCTGCTCTCGCGCGAACTCCACCGCCCCGGCCAGCAGCTCGCGGGCGATCCCCCGTCCCCGGTATCCAGGTCGCACCCGGAGGCACCAGATGGACCACGGGTCCCCGTCGTCCCCCCGGGGGATCGACCGACTGCGGGCGAAGGTGGTGTGGGCTCGAGGGGCTACGGCCGCCCACCCCACCACCTCGTCGCCCTGGAAGGCCAGGACCCCGATGGGGCCTTCCTCCAGCAGGGCGGCCACCCTCTCCTCCCGGGCCGGGCCCCGGAGCGCCACGTTCTCCCTTGAAGGAATCCGGTAGCTCAGGCACCAACACACGTTGGCGTCGGGATGCTTGGGTCCCAGGATCGTCCTCACGTCCTGGATCGCCGTGGCGGGTCTTACCTGGATCGACATGGGGGGGAGGGGCTGGGAGAGGGGGCCGTGGATGCTACCGCCGGAATCCCAACTCGGTCTCCAGCTCGCCCAGTTTCTCCTGGATCCTCCGAGCATTCTCCGGACCCGTCCGGAGAAGGGCCTTCTCACCGCCCCGGCGGTTCTCCAGCCCAGGGTCCCGATATTCCCAGACGCCTTCGTGCCGCACCAACTCGGGTGTGCCGGAGGGGATCTCCACGGCCCGGAGGTTGGCCAGGGCCTGGGCCAGGGTCTCATCGAAGGTGACGCCCGGAATCCCCAGCTCCCGGAAGGCCTCGTCGATGAGGGGGTGGAGCTGCCGGTAGAGCCGTACCGTCCCCCGGGTGTCCAGCGAGGTGAACACCGTCGTCAGCAGGTCGTAGCGCCGGTGGCTTTCCGGGGCCATCACCGTGCGGCCCTCCACCTCCCGGACCTGGAACTCCTGCTGGGGCATCAGGAAGGGGACATGCTCCGAGGGGTTCGACCCTCCGGCCAGCTCCACCACCGTCAGGACGAAGCGCTGGATGAGGCGGTCGTTCACGAGCCAGGCCGACAGTTGCGGGTGGGCGGAAAGCCGGCCCACCACTCCCCGGACGAAGGCATCGCTCGCCCCGAGGGCCGGAAGGTCGAGGGGAGGGACCGTGTCTTCCGGGAAGGGGGAGGTGGGCGCCTCCGCCGCAGGAGGGGGCGCAGGCGTGGCCGGATCCGCCTCTTCACCCGAGCGGAGCCAGAACCAGCCGATCCCCGCCAGGACCAGCACCATCACTCCCACGGCGATGACCACGCCCCGGTCGGGGCCTGCGCCGGAACGCCGACGCCTCCGGATCGACACCTTCCCGCCTCCTGGCCGTTGAGGGGGGGATCCGCCACCCGCGGATCCCGACTCCCCGATGCTACACCAGACGCAGGGAAAGGGCTCCTACCGGACCCGCGTCGGCCAGGCCCGGCACCCTGGCCCGTCCCACTACCGCTTCCACTCCACCTGGCCCTGGGGCAGGAAATAGAGGATGTCCATCTCCCCGTGCTCCACGGTGGGGACGTGCTCGGTGCCGGGGCCGTAGACCACCCACCCCTCGGGCTGCCCGTCGAAGGTGGCCCCGGGATCCCGGGCGAAGCAGAGCTCGATCTCGCCGGCCGTGTGCCGGTGCCAGACCCCGGCCCCCTCCATCCGGACGGCGTCCACCGAGAAGCCCCGGGTCTCGGTGGAGGGCTTGGCGACCCTGGAGAATCGGGCGCTGCCCCCCTCCCGGTCGCAGAGCCAGCCCGCCTCCACCCCCTCTTCGAAGAGCCGTCGGAGCTCGACGATCCGGGGGTCCTCCAGGGGAAGGGTGCGGTTCAGGTGGGCCTGGGCGGTCTCCGCGTCCGCGGGATCCAGGGCGGCGAGCTCGTCCAGGATGGGGGCGAGGGCGTCGAGGAGGGCTTCTCGGCTCATGGGTGGGGACTCCGGAGGAGAGGGACGGCTCGCGAAGGATCGAGGCGAACTCTAGGGCGGGGCGGTGCTCGATGGAAGGGGAGGGCCCGGACGGCGGGCCAGCGGCGTTACGGGGAAGTTACCGCGGGGTGGGACGATGGTGATCTGGATTACGGATTATACAGTGACCAATTATTTCAGCAGCTACCAGATCAGGAGGACGACCATGCGTCTCGGGAGTTCGGGATTCCACCCGTCGATTCGAGGCTTGCCACGTCTCCGGAGCGTGGCCGTAGCGGCGATGGCGGCGGCAGCCACCCTCGCCGCTCCCCTGGCGGCAGAGGCCCAGTCGGGAGCGACGGGAGAGGTTCGTGGAACCGTCACGGCCGCGGAGGATGGGCGCCCCCTCTCCGGCGTGCAGGTGGAGGCGGAGGGCCTCGGGATCCGGGCGGTGAGCGGCTCCCGGGGATCCTTCGTTCTGCGGGGGCTCCCTGCGGGCTCCCATCGCATCTCCTTCTCCTACCTCGGGTACCGGCCCCTCTCCCAGGAGACCACCGTCGCCGCGGGAAGCGCGGCTCGTCTCGAGGCCCGATTGGAGATCCTTCCCCTGGAGGTGGAGGGGCTCACCGTGGAGGGGATGCGGTGGGGAAGCGAGGCCGACGCCCTGAATCGCCAGCGCACCGCTGCGTCCATCCAGAACGTGATCTCCACCGAGCAGATCGAGCGCATGCCCGATCCGCAGGCAGCGGAGGCGCTCCGCCGCCTTCCCGGGGTGGCCAGCTTCGATCATCGGGGGGAGCCGCAGAGCATCTTCATCCGGGGGATGGCCCCCGGCATGAGCAACGTCACCATGGACGGCGAGCGCCTACCCACCACCGGCCTGGCGGATCGGGAAGTGTCCCTCATGGGGCTCCCCTCCGAGATCCTTTCCTCGATGGAGCTCTCCAAGGCCATCACCCCGGACATGGATGCGGACGCGGTGGGGGGCACGGTGAACCTGGTGACCCGGGCACCCCTCTCCGAGCGGCGCTTCCTGCAGGTGTCCGCCGGAGGCGGATGGCACCAGAACGGCCTGGGCCCCAACGCCCAGGCCAGTGTGGCCTATGGGGAGCGCTTTGGGGACCTGGGCGTCGTCCTGCGGGGGAGCTTCCGGCGAAACGACATGATGATGGACGACATACGCCATTTCTGGGGGACCGAGGACTTCGGAAGCGGCGAGGTGGATGTCCTGGACCAGCTTCGCCTCGGGTCCTACCAGACGGAGCGGGACCGCTACGCCCTGAGTGGGCGGGTGGACTACGACCTCAGCGAGGAGACCACCCTCTTCGTCCGGGGGCTCGTGAACTACTTCGACAAGCACGGGACCCGGAACCAGTTCCGCGTCCGTCCGGAGAGTGGGGATCACCTGGAGTTCGGCGTCGTGGAAGGCGGGCGGCTGGAGACCATCGGGCGGGAGAACCGCATCACCCAGATCCTCTCCTCCATGGGGGCTGGGGTCGAGACCCGGGTGGGGCCCTTCTCCGTGGACCTCAACGCCTCAGCGGGATTCGGTCAGCATGACCAGCCCTACCAGCGGTATCTCAACCATCGGCTGGGGGGTGTGGACCTCGCCTACGACATCACGGACACCCGACGGGCGCGCTGGGAGATCCTGAACGGGCCGCCCGACGCCTTCTTCGACCCCGCCTCCATCCCCTTCCTCCGCCACGAGAACCGGACGGACCTGGTACGGGATCGGGACTTCAACACCCGGCTGAATCTCGAGCTTCCCTACCGTGCGGCCGGGGCCCAGGGGAGCCTCCGCTTCGGGGGCCGGTTCTTCCAGAAGGAGAAGGACCGGGACTACTGGGTGCGACGCTTCTTCCCCGACGGGGATGATCAGGGTCGCTGGGTGCTGGCGGATGTCACGGCAGGGGGGGGCGAGCACCGCTCCCTCCTGGGTGAGTACAGGATCGGACATCCGGTGGACTGGGGCGCGGGCCGCAGGTTCCTGGACCAGGTCTTCCCCCTCCTGGAGGAGGACGTGGACTACACGATGGAGATCTCGGCATCCCAGAACTACGAGGCGTCGGAGTCGGTGGCCGCCGGCTATGCCATGACCACCCTGGACTGGGGTGACTGGACGGTACTCGGCGGGGTGCGGGTGGAGCGGACGGGGACCTCCTACGTGGGGAACCAGACCGTCTTCGACGAGGACGGTCGGTTCGTGGAGATGAACCCCATCGACCGGGGGAGCAGCTACGTCAACGTGTTCCCGGCGGCCCATCTCCGGTATCGGGCGTCGGATCGGACCAACCTCCGGTTGGCGTGGACCAACGCCCTGGCCCGCCCCAACTTCACCGACCTCGCACCGACGGAGTTCATCGACCATGACGCCCGGAGGATCACCCGGGGGAATCCGGACCTCCAGCCGTCGCTGGTCCAGAACGTGGACCTCCTGGCCGAGCACTTCTTCGAGCCGCTGGGGCTCGTTTCCGGTGGGCTCTTCTACAAGCGTCTCACCGACTTCTTCTTCGGGTCGGTGGACCGGATCCAGGGGGGGGCCCTGGACGGGTATGAGGTGCGCCAGACCATGAACGGGGCCAGCGCGGACCTGTGGGGGGCCGAGGTCGCATGGCAGCAGCGCCTTGCCTTCCTCCCCGGCGTCCTGAGCGGCCTCGGCGTCTACGCCAATTACACCTACACCACCTCCAACGCCGAACTCCGGGAGGTCACCCGGGAGGTTCCCCTGCCGCGGCAGGTCCCCCACGTGTTGAATGCGGCGCTGTCCTGGGAGCGGGGCGGGTTCATGGCCATGGTCACGGCCAACCACCGGAGCGAGTACCTCTGGGCCGTGAGCCAGGAGGCGGTGAGCGACCACAGAAGCCACCTCTTTCCCAGCATGGACCGCTATCTCGAGCCCCAGACCCAGTTCGACCTGGCGGCCCAGTACGAGCTAGCCCAGGGGCCGACCCTCTTCCTCGAGGTGAAGAACCTCAGCAACGAGCCCCAGACCTGGTATGATGGGAACCCCAATTTCCACTTCCGCTCCTCCTTCAACCACTCCTGGGCGATCCTGGGTGCGCGGATGCGCTTCTGATCCGCGTTCCCTTCCAGGCCTCCCGGACCGGCTAGCCGGTCCGGCGGTGTAGCAGGCGGTGGCCCCTTGCTCCCCGCTCATCCCACGCCGGCGGCCTGGAAGGCCCGCTCCACCAGCGCCTTCGCCTCGTCCACCAGCCGGTCCAGGTGGTCCGGGCCCCGGAAGCTCTCCGCGTAGATCTTGTAGATGGCCTCGGTCCCCGAGGGGCGGGCGGCGAACCACCCGTCGTCGGTGACCACCTTGAGGCCGCCCATGGGGGCGTCGTTCCCCGGGGCCCGGGTGAGGCGGGCGCGGATGGGGGAGCCGGCCAGCTCCCGGGCCACCACCATCTCCGGGGTGAGGGCCTTCAGGGCGGCCTTCTGGGCCCGGTCTGCGGGAGCGTCGGTGCGGAGATAGACCGGTGATCCGTGGCGGCTTTCCAGCTCCCGGTAGAGCTCCGCCGGGTCCTTCCCGCTCACCGCCGTCATCTCTGCGGCCAGGAGGGCAAGGGCGATCCCGTCCTTGTCCGTGGTCCAGACGCTCCCGTCCCGCCGGAGGAGGGTGGCGCCGGCACTCTCCTCGGCGGCGAAGGCCACCGCGCCGTCCAGGAGCCCATCGACGAACCACTTGAACCCCACCGGGACCTCCAGGAGGGGCCGGCCCAGCTCCTCCGCCACCCGATCCAGCATGGAGGTGGTCACCAGGGTCTTCCCCAGGCCGGCAGCTCCGGGCCACCCTGGGCGGTTCCGGAAGAGGTGGTCCGCCGCGGCGGAAAGGAAGTGGTTCGGGTTCATGAGCCCCCCCTCCCGGGTGACGATCCCGTGCCGGTCGAAATCGGGGTCGTTCCCGAAGGCGACGTCGAAGCGCTCCCGGAGCCCGATGAGTCCGGCCATGGCCCAGGGGGAGGAGCAGTCCATCCGCACCTTCCCGTCCCGGTCCACGGGGATGAAGGCGAAGGTGGGATCCACCTCCGGGTTCACCACCTCCAGATCGAGCCCCCACCGCTCGGCGATCCGGTGCCAGTAGCCCACCCCGGCGCCCCCCATGGGGTCGGCCCCGATCCGGATCCCGGCGTTCGCCACGGCCTCCAGGTCCAGCACGGACCCCAGGTCCTCCACGTAGGGCCCCACGAAATCGTGCCGCCGCGTGGTCTCGGCCGACAGGGCCTCCCGAAAGGAGACGCGTCGCACCTCCTGGAGTCCCCCCTCCAGGAGCTCGTTGGCCCGGGCCTCGATGGCGCGGGTGACGTCGGTGTCGGCGGGCCCCCCCGAGGGTGGGTTGTACTTGAAGCCTCCATCCTCCGGCGGGTTGTGGCTGGGGGTGAGGATCACCCCATCGGCCCGGTACCCACCGCGCCCCGCCTCCCGGTTGTGGACCAGGATGGCGTGGGAGACCACGGGGGTGGGGGTGAACCCCAGGGCCTCGTCCACCCGCACCTCCACCCCGTTGGCGGCGAACACCCCCAGGGCCGTCTCCAGCGCCGGAGCGGAGAGGGCGTGGGTGTCCTTTGCCAGGTGGAGGGGCCCGCGGATCCCGGCGCCGGCCCGGACCTCCACCACCGCCTGGGCCATGGCCAGGACGTGGTCCTCGTTGAAGCTCCCCGCCAGGGAGGAGCCGCGGTGCCCCGACGTGCCGAAGGCCACACGCTCCCCGGGGGTCCCGGGGTCCGGGGAGCGGTCGTGGTAGGCGGCCTGGAGGCGGGAGAGGTCGACGCGGAACTCGGCGGGAGCCGGCTTCCCGGCCCGGGGTTGGACGTCCATGTGGGCTACGGGAGGTGGGGGGGTGGGGGAGGGGAGGGGACCGCCGTCCAGGCAGCCACCCTCACAGACTCGCCAGGACGAGCCACTGCCCGGCGGTACCCAGAGCGGACATGAGGAGGGCGCCTCCCAGGGCCCAGGTAAAGCTGTCGATGGAGAGTTGGTCCGTGAGGGAGGCGGTGATCTTCAGGAGGATGGCGTTGATGATCCACCGGGTGAGAAAGGCGAAGAGGAGCGCCAGTCCCAGGGTGGCCACCGTGAAGAGGGCGAAGAAGATCCAGCCCAGCAGGAAGTTCAGGACCCCGAAGAGGGCGGCCACCAGGAAGGCCCCCCCGAAGCTCTTCAGGTGGAAGCCGGGGAGGATGGCGGCCGTGACCCACACCGCAAGGGACAGGATCAGCCAGGAGAGGAGAAGGCTCATGGACGGTCTCGGACGTCGAAGGGATCGTCTGGGGTTCGTGGGGGAGGAACGGATCCCCTCGGCCATCGGAGCGTCGGGCTTCCGGAGGGCGCTCCAGCCCCATCCCCGGATCGGGGTCAGAACCCGGCCCGCCTCCACCTGGCCAGGGTATCCGCCACCAGGGACCGGACCCGTTCCACCACCTCTCCATAGTAGCGGTCCGCCTGGGCCTGGTCGAAATCCCGGGGCCACCCCTCGCCCTCCCGGTAGAGGGTGATGGAGGAGGGGAAGGGCACCGCGCTCCATGCCCCCGGGGCGGGGTTCGGCGTGGCCATTTCGGGGCCGGTGTAGCGGTCCCGGAGCACTAGGGAGGGATCGATGGCCTGGATGAAGGCCGTCTCGTTGATCCCGGCGTGGCCCCCATCCTCGCCGAACACCCGGAGGGTGATATCCGAGGCCAGGGTCCACCAATTCACCACCAGGGTGTTCACCTCCCGGGCGAGGGCCACCTCCCGGGCCACCTCCTGAAGGATGGCCGTCTGGGCGCCTCCATGCCCGTTCAGGACGACGATGTCCCGGAACCGGTTTCGGGCAAGGCCCTCCATCACGGCCCGGACATACCCGCGGAAGATCTCCTCCGGGATGTGGAGGGCGCCCGGGTAGGGGGCCATGGACCCCGTCACGCCATAGGGGATGTGGGGGGCGATGAAGGCATGGATCCCCGCGTCGTCCGCGATGGCGTGGGCCAGGGCCACCGGGGCGGTGTTGTCGGCGCCGTTGTTGATGACCCCGTGGGGCTCCAGGGTGCCCACGGTGAGGATCACGGTCCGCACCCGGTCCGGGACCCACTCGGCGAACTCCATCCAGTTCAGGTCGTCCATGAGACGGGTTCGGGGTTCCTCGGACGTGCCGGGGCCGGAACCTCCCGGAACGGCTGCAGGAGAGGAGGACCGAGGACCCGGCGCCACCTGCCCCTGGGCCTGGGGAGCCGCGAGGAGGAGGCCCGACCCCCCCACCACCAGGCAGCCCAGGAGCAGGAGGCCCCATGGCGGCCGTCCCGGGGCGGGGCGCCGCGGGTCGGAGGATGCGCACCGGAACGACCGGGGGAGCGGGGATGGAGGGGGGGTCGGGACGGGCGTCCTTCGGACCATGGGATCCTCCGGGAGGGGGGGGAGGCCGGGTGGGATCCCGCATTCTGACTCCCGGGTCGGCCCCCGGACAAGTCGGCCATCTCCGCATGAGCGGGCAGGACGGAGGAGTGGATTTACCCCCGCGTTACGTCGTCGACGCGAGACCGTTCCATGACCGGGATATCGTGGAGCGTTCGGGGATAACCAATTCTCCAGGAGGAATTCCATGATCCGAAGTAGGGTGGGCGTGATTGCGTTCCTGTCGCTGGCGCTCCTCGTTCCCCCGGGGCTCTCGGCCCAGGCCGGGAGCACGGCGGTCCTCACCGGTCTGGTCTCGGACTCGGACCGCCGCCCGCTTTCGGGCGCGGTGGTCTCCGTGGAGGGGACCAACGTCCGGGGCCTGACCAACGAGGCGGGCTTCTACCGCCTCACCGGGGTGCCCGCCGGGGAGCAGCGGGTGATGGTCCAGTACATCGGGTACGAGGTCGCCGTGGTGCCCGTCCCCGCCCGGGGGGGCGAGACCACCCGGACGGACGTCTCCATGGTGGTCCTGCCGGTGGTGGTCCAGGGGATCACGGTGGAAGGCGATCGGTTCGGGAGTCGGGCCGCGGCGCTGAACCGCCAGGCCACGGCCTCCAGCATCCTGAACGTCATCTCGGCGGAACAGATCGAGCGCTTCCCCGACCCGCAGGTGGCCGACGCGCTTCGCCGCGTTCCGGGTGTGGCCACCTTCGATGATCGGGGAGAGGCGGAAAACGTCTTCCTCCGGGGGATGGCTCCGGGAATGACGGTGGTGG
>JBJHCB010000003.1:0-900 GCA_050485805.1 Gemmatimonadota bacterium
TTCGGACGCCTGGCCGCCGAGGCGGACCTGGCCCGACTGGGGGAGGCGCCGCGGTGAGTCGACCTCCCACCGCCTCGCCCCCTCCCCCCGCCCACCCCCGGATCGCTGGTCCCCCGACACCCTTCCATCCCGCCCCGGCCCTGCTTCGGGCCGCGCTCGTCCTCCTCGTGGCCACTCCCCTCGTGGCCCAGGAGGTGGGCGTGAACGCCGAGCTTCGTCCCCGGTTCGAGCGGCGGACTCCCCCGGTCCCGGCCCCCCCCGCAGGGGACATCACGGCCCGGGCCCGCGTCGGGGGTACCCTGGACCCCTCCCCCTCCCTCCGGCTCCATCTCACGGTGCAGGACGTCATCACCTGGGATGCATCCGGGGATCGGGACGGCTGGGATCCCGACCCCGATGTCTTCGTGGGCTACGTGGAGGTCCGTATCCCCACTGAAGCGGCCCTCGTCGTGCGGGGAGGCCGGCAGGAGATCTCCCTGGGGAACGAGCGGCTCGTGAGTCGGAACAACTGGGGGCAGCGGGGGCAGCGGTTCGACGGGGTGCGGGTCTCCCGTGTCTCCGGGGCATCGGAGGCGAACCTGCTCAGCGTCCGCCTCCCGTCGGGGGTGGGCTCCCTCCACGGAGGACACCTGGCCCTTCCCCTCCCCCCGGTCCAGGAAGGACAGGGGCCCGGGACCCTCCACCTCTATGGGATGCACAACCGGGCCCGGCCCCCTGCGACCGGCGCCCCCTCCACCGCAGAGCGCACCCGGACGGCGCAGCACACCTTCGGCGGGCATGCCCGCATTCCCGTCGGGGGGGTACACTGGCTCGTGGAGGGTTACCTCCAGCGGGGCACCCGGAGGGACCTCTCCGTCTCCGCCCATCAGTTCGCCCTGGGGGGAGAGCGGGCCCTGGGGG
>JBJHCB010000003.1:910-28902 GCA_050485805.1 Gemmatimonadota bacterium
GAACAAGCCTTCGCCGAACTCAACGCCGCACACCTCAAGTTCGTCGAAGACGCGGCCCGCCTCCTCTACGAGCACTATTCCGGTGACGACGGGACCCCGGGGCGCGCCGGCGCCTTCGACCGGCTCCGGGGGACGAACCACGGCCTCCATGGGTTTGCGGACCTCTTCACCGATATCCCCGCCCACACCGGGGGAGGGGGTCTCCGGGACGTGAATCTCACCCTCACCCTCCCCCTGGCGCCCAGGACGGAGCTCCAGGTGAAGGGCCACGGCTTCCGGGCCGTGGAAGGGGGCGCCCTCCCCTCCACCCGCTTCGGCGAGGAGCTGGATCTGGTGCTCACCTACCGCCCCCCCTGGAGCGGGGTGGCGCTGGAGGCGGGGATGAGCCGCGTGTGGGCGGGGCCGGCGCTGGAGGAGGTTCGGGGGCTGGACCGGGATCTGACGTGGGGCTACGCCATGTTGACGCTGGTCTACTGACCCCCGCCGATCCTCCATCCCCCTGGGACCCCTCTGCCCCTCCGGCCCCTTCGGCCGACCCCTCCGCGATGCCTCGGATGGCCGCGAGCCTTCGCTCCCAGGACTCGGCCACCTCCACGAGCCAACGTCCTGTGACGTTCAGGGGTTCGGTCCGGGGGCGATAGAGCACCTCGCGCCCGCTCCGGCTGGCCTGCACCAGTCCGGCGTCGGAGAGGATCCCCAGATGGCGTGCCACGGCCTGACGTGTGACGGGGAGGGTGGCGGCCAGCTCGGTGGCGGTGGCCGTCCCTCGGGCCACGACCCCACCGAGCACCCGTCGCCGGGTGGGATCGGCCAGTGCCTTCAGGACCTCGTCCACAGGAGCGTCCTCCCCGGCCGCCACGGAACCCGGATCCCTCACCGCGGCTCCGCCCCGGAAGGGGGGATGGGGGAGGCGCCGGGGGAGACGCTGGCGGACGCGCCGGGGGACGCGCCGGGGAACGAGCCGAGGGAGGGCGCGAGGTACGCGGAGAGTTCCCCGAACTCGGCCCTCCACCCCGAGGTGTTCTGATCCAGGTGGCGGCGGCGCTCAGCGTCCCCCCCACCCAGGGACCGGAACCCCGATTCCACCACGGTGAGGCGCGTCGTCGCGGGTCCCAGAGGCTCCAGGGTGAAACGCACCCGCGTTTCGTTTCCGGGCCGCGGAGGGTCGTCGGGGATGAGGGACCACCGGAAGGAGAAGACCCGGGGTCGATCCACCTCCTCCACCACGCCCAGGGCCGTCCCGTGCTCCCGCCACCGCACTACGAGGCTCCCCCCCGGCGCCAGGTCGATCTCGGCCCCGGCATCCCCGAACCAGCTCCCCAGGTGACGTGCCTCGGTGAGCGCGGACCAGACCCGCTCCACCGGGGCGTCGATCTCGATGCTTCGGGCGATGGAGTCGGGAAGGGCGTCCGGGGAGGGGGGCGGAGCGGCGTGCGGGGGGGACATGGTGTCTCCGGCGTGCGGGGGGAAGGGAGGTGCGGGGGTAACGCGCAACCATATCATTGCGCCTCACCGCATGACACGCAACCCTATGATTGCACGTCAGGGTGGGCTGCGCACCGGCAGGGGTCCTCCCGGGAGAGGGGTAGGGACCGTGGGTGGAGGGCCCCCGGGAACGCCGGAGGGGAGACGCCGGGGAGGGGACGCCGGGGGGCGGACGCCCTCACTCCTCCGCGTCGGCCTCCATGTATCCGTATTCGTGGAGGCGGTTGTAGAGCGTCTTCACACTCACCCCCAGAACCTCCGCCGTACGGGTCTTCTTCCCGTCCAGGTGCGCCAGGGTGGTGAGGATGATCCGCCTCTCCGCCTCCCGGATGGAGGTCCCCACCGGGATGTGGACCACCTGGGAGCCGGGCCGGAAGGAAAGGCCGCCAGAGACCTCGGCCGGCAGGCATCCCGCGTCCACCTCGTCCCCCTCGGAGAGGAGGAAGGCCGTATAGAGGGAGTTCCGGAGCTCCCGCACGTTGCCCGGCCACCCGTAGTCCCGGAGAACGTCCAGGACGCGGGGGCCCAGGGTCTTCCGGACCCCCTCCTTCCTCTGGATCTCCTCCAGGAGGGATTCCGCCAGATCCGGGAGATCCTCCAGGCGCTCCCGGAGGGGAGGCACCTCCAGGAGGAGGACCGCCAGTCGGTAGTAGAGGTCCTCCCTCAACCGACCCTCCTCGATGGCTTCCAGGGGGGCCCGGTTCGTGGCAGCCAGGACCCGGACATCCACCTCCACCGGCTTCTCGGCGCCCACGCGGGTCACCTCCCCCGACTCCAGCACCCGGAGGAGCTTCACCTGGAGCTCGGGGGGCATCTCCGTGATCTCGTCCAGGAAGAGGGTCCCCCCGTCGGCCTGCTCGAAGTACCCCCGATGCCGCTTCCCGGCTCCGGAGAAGCTCCCTTTCTCGTGCCCGAAGATCTCGCTCTCCATGAGGGTCGGCGAGATGGCGCCGCAGTTCACCGGGACGAAGGGTTCCCGGCGCCGACGGCTCAGGTCGTGGATGGTCCACGCCACCCGCTCCTTTCCAACGCCGCTCTCGCCGAGGATGAAGACCGGTGCGTGACTGGGTGCGATCCGGGCGATGAGGTGGTAGAGGCGCTTCATCCGGGGGGACGACCCGGCGAGACGCCCGAATCGTCCGGACTCGATCCCCTCCTTCTCCTTCCGGATCTCCTCCGAGACGGCCTCCGATCCCGCCACCTGGTCCAGGATGGCGCGAAGCTCGTCCGTCTCGAAGGGGTCCGTCAGGAAGGCGGTCAGCGTGTTCCGAAGGATCTCCTCGGGGGACTCGCCTCCGTTGGTGCCCACCAGCACCGCCGTCCCCACGCCGGCCTCCTTTGCCGCCGCCAGGAGGTCCACCGCGTTCCCGTCCCGGTAGCAGAGATCCAGGAAGAGGAGATCCGGCGCCTCCCGGTCGATCTGCCTCAGCCCCTCCTCCACCCCGTCGGCCACGGAGACGGCAAAGGCCTCGGCGCGAACCGCTTCGGCGAGGCGACGGCGGGACTCCATGTCCTGGACCAGAATGAGGGCGCTGGGCATGCTGCAACGGGGGGGAGGATGACCATCGGGGACCGGGGAGACCGGAACCGGGAACCGCCCCGCCATCAGCGCCGGGGAGGGAGGGGAAAGTCTACCCGCTGGAGACCCGGCGAACAACCGGGGGGCGGGGGGCGGCCCGGATCCCTCCCCGCCTGCGCGTCCCCTCAGTCCGGGGCGGGGACCCTCCTCTCCATCCTGACCGCAGGGTGGGATCCCGCGGATCGGGACCGACCCCTGGCCCGTTTCCGATCCTGGGCCATCCGGTCGGCCTGTTCATCCAGCTCCCCGGCGTCCATGCCGGGTCGCGCCTCGGCGAACCCCACCGAAGCCCCGAAGGTGACTCCCCGCCTGTCGCTCAGTCCCTCCCTCTGGAGGGCCTCCCGGATCCGGCGTTCCAGGCGATCCCGGATCCGGACCACGTCGGTTCCCCTCGGCACCCGGAGGGTGAGGGCGAACTCGTCGCCCCCCACCCGGGCCGGTGAGAGGACCTCTTCCTCGGCCCGGGTGCTGCCCTCGATGACCCGGGCCACCAGATGGAGGATCCGGTCGCCGGTCCGGTGTCCGAAGGTCTCGTTGAAGGCCTTGAAGTTGTCCAGGTCGATCCGGAAGCGGACGAGTCGGCTCTCCGGCTCGGCATTCCATCGGTCCACCTCCTCCGAGAGGATGAGGGCGTCCCGACCCCAGTTGTTGAGTCCGGTGAGGGGGTCCCGCTCGGCGTCCCGACGGAGCTCCGGACAGATCACCCCCGCGAGCCATCTGCGGACCGTCCCCAGGGGAGCGCCCGAGGCGTCCGATTCGTCCGGGGAGCGGGGCGACGACGGGAGGGGAAGCCCCTCGGGACGGTCGGGGGGAAGCGTCATGGTCGGACCCGTGACCGCGTCCACCACCTCGCCGAGGGGGATCCGGCGCCGGGTGACGGCCTCCGGCCCCGGGCGGGGACGAGCCCCTCGGTTCCCGGCCGTCCCTCCCTCCCCGGGGGCCCCCCGGGGGGACTTCCGGGTCCGGGAGGGGCCCGGCCCGTTCCATCTCGAGTCATGCGACGCTCCTTCATGCCGTGGATCCCTCGGCTCCCGGTGGAGGCCCAGAGGGCTACCGTAGGTAGAACAAGAAGCACGCCAGACGCCCGGGTGGAGGCAGCCAAACCATGCCTCGGCAGGTGTTTGCACCCTTTCCGGGCCACCTGACCCATATGGCTCCCCGGGAGGGAGGGGGACCGGAACGGGTAGGTCTGGAACGCCGAAGTGAAATCCGTACACGTTCGGGTCCGGGCCGTCGCCGTTCCGGGAGAGGGAGGCCGCCTCCGTGTAGGGGATACACACAGAGGCCCCGATCTTCCCGCCAGTGCGTCCGGGCGAGCCGGGCCCCCGGTTGGCAAGTAGGCATCAATCCCTTGTCCCACAACACGATGGCCCCACGGGGGAACCCGGCATCAATCCTGCTTTGATCCTCGGATGCCCGGGCGTGCCCTGCTTCATCGGCCGTCCCGGCCGCTCACAGGCGTCCCCTCACCCCGGAGGGGATGTCGGCCCCTCGTCGACCCGGAGCGCCACCGTGGACGAACATGCCAGCCCCGTCCTCCCACCTCCGCCGCCATCCCGTCGCGGGCAGTCCCCCCACCCGGGGCCGGAGCCGGTCACCCGGACCGATCCGTCGCTTCGAGCCTCGGAGGAAGCCCTGGCGATGCAGCGCATGGCCCAGGGATGCGGCCGAGGCCTCACGGAGCTCCTGACCCGCATCCGGAGCACCGCCTCCTCGCTGATGGCCGCCACGGCCCTCCCGGACCAGCGGGAGAAGCTCCAGGAGATCCTGCGGGCCTGCGAGGTGGGAGAGGCGGTGGCTGCGCAGTTGCTGTCCGTCGGCAGGGCAGGGTCCCGGCGTCCCGTCCTCCTGGACGTGGCCGACCACATCCGGGAGCTGGAAGTGGCGAACTGGGTCCCATCCGCGATCATCTATCGGCAGGAGATCACCACCATCCCCTGCCCCGTCCTGGTGGACCCCCGGGAGGTGGAGGATGTGCTTCGGATCCTCGTGTCCCACGCCGTGAACGCGATGAGCGCCTGCGGCCCCTCGGAGCCGGGCTCCGTGTGGGTCAGCCTGAGCCCCGTCACCGGGCTCACCGCCGATGGCGATACGGGGCGGCGTTGGGCCCAGCTCCAGGTGGCCGATACGGGGATGGGGATGGCGTCCATGGAGGCGAAGCGGGCGTGTGAGCCGTCCTTCTCCACCCGGCCCCGAGGTCCGGATCGAGGCCCGGGGCTGCCCGACGCCCGAGCCATCGCCTGCCGAGCGGGGGGGCTCATGACCATCGACTCCGCCAGGGGATGGGGGACCCGGGTGAACATCTGGCTTCCGTTTGCGGACCGCGACCGGGAGACCCTCCGCCTGGTCCCCTGACCCTGGCGGGCAGGGCGCAGAGCCGCCGGGCGGCACGGCTCCACGGAGCGCCCGCCGGGCCTGAGCCTCGTTCCGGGTTGGCGGGGTCCGGTCCCGCCTCCTACCTTGCCCCCGTCGCGTTCGCCTCGACGACCGCCCCTGCAGGACACTCTCCATGCCCCCTCGGCCATGCCCCCGGGCAGCCTGATCCTCCTGGCCCCGGTGACCCCGGGACGGGAGGAGGGGCTGGGCCGGATCCTGCAGGCCATGGGGGACGACATCCGGGGGCGGCGGCTGCATGAAGGCCCGCGGCGGCCCCACATCCACTTCCCCCGGAGCCGCCGGATCCACTTCGCCCGGATGGCCCTGGTGCCGGATCCCACAGGCGGATCCGGGCCCACGCGTCTGCTGTACGCCTCCACCTTCGACGGGAGCGTGGAGGATCATCTCCGGGACCTGGAAGGGATCACCTCGGGGATGGACGAGCTCTGGGGCCATTGCCAGGGATACCCGGGCGCCGGGGGGTTCACCGCCTTCGTGCGGTCCCACCGACTCCGCCCCCACGCCTTCTACATCGCCTTCCGGGACGGGTCCGTGGAAGACGTCCATCGGGAGCTGGCCCTGCGGGAGAGGGTCGACGCCATGGTGGACGGGGACCCGATGGGGGGTGGGGAGGCGGTGGAGCGGCTCCTGACGGCGGAGCGCCGGAAGCGGTCCCGCCCCGGGGCCCGTCTCCGGGCCGGGGTGGCGCGGATCACCCACCTGGTCCGGCGGGTGGCCCGCGCCGCCCCCCTGCTCTGGGACGTGCCCCGGGCCATGGTCTCCTTCGGGCCCCTCACCGTCTGGAGGGCCAGCCTCACCATCCTGGCCACGCTGGATCGATATCCCGCCATCCGCATCTTGAACCGCCTGGTGGGGAACCGGCTCCCCCCCATGGGTTCGAACCACTCCGCCCTGGATCCCGATCGGTGTCCCGCGGTGCGGAGACGCCCCAGCCCCGAGGACGCGGCCGCCCGGGGCGAAGGCCCTCCCACCGAAAGCCTCCCCCCCTCCTTCCGGGAGGACACGGTGGCCCAGAACCAGCTCACGCTTCTCACGGGGGTCGAGCCGGGGCAGGTCCGTCGTCTGCGGGCGGTCCTTTCCGCCGTGGATGCCCTGGCGAAGCGCCTCTCGCCCCCGGGCTCGCTGACCGGGATCCGCACCATCCACTTCGTCCGATGGGTGGTGATGGACGAGGGGCGGCGGCTCCTCATGCTCAGCGACTACGACGGCTCCTGGGAGAACTACATCGACGAGTTCGCCGAGATGATCCTCTCCGGGCTGGATGCCATCTGGGGCGGCGCCACCGGATCTCCCCCGGATGGAGCCCGGGACCTGCCGGCATTCAAGGACTTCCTCCGCACCCACCAGGTCCCCACGCCCGTGTTCTACAGCGCCTACCCCACCACCACCACCCTGAACATCCTCTCCAACCGGGGGTTGAGCCGGGCCCTGGGGAGCCAGGTGGATGCCCTGGCGGAGAGCTGACCGATGCCTCCGTCGACCCTCCTCCCCGATGCGGCCCGGGAAGACATCCAGGGCCTCGTGACCACGGGGTTCGGCCACCTCCCGTGGGCCGCCTATCTCTTCCTTGAGATCCGGAGCCCACACCGGGCCAGGCGCTGGCTGTGGGAGCGCCTTCCCCACGTCTCCACCGCGGCCCCCTGGCCCCGGGGCCCCGAAGGCCGGACGGTGAAACCCGCCCGGGCGCTGAATCTGGCCTTCACCGCCGAAGGGCTAGGGGCACTGGGGCTCCCTCCCACCGCGGTCTGCACCTTTCCCCCCGAGTTCCAGGAGGGAATGGACCACCCCGAGCGGGCGCGGATCCTGGGGGACGAGGCGGAGAGCGCCCCGGAGGCCTGGGAGCTGGGGGGGCCTCGGAATCCGCCCATCCACGTCCTTCTTGTCCTCCACGCCCCGACCCGGGAGGCCCTCCGGAGCCAGGTGGAGGAGGAGCGGAGGATCCTCGAGGCCGCCCAGGGTGCGCTGGCCGTCGTCCCCGGGGGCGTGCAGGAGGGAACGGTTCCCGAGGGCCACCTCGAGCCCTTCGGATTCCGCGATGGAATGGCCCAGCCCCGGGTGGAGGGACTCCACGGCGAGGGGGTGCCCACGGGGGAGTTCATCCTGGGATATCCCAACCACTACGGGATCGTCCCGCCCGGGCCGGTGGTCCCGCAGGAGATGGACCCCGGTGACCACCTCCCCGCCCTGCCGAACCCCCACCTGGCCGACGGAGGGTGGAAGGATCTGGGCCTCCATGGCACCTTCCTCGTGTACCGCAAGCTGGAACAGGACGTGGCCGGATTCTGGCGTTTCCTCTCCAGCGAGGCGGAACGCCGGGGACGGAGGCAGGATGGGGCTCTCGCCGTGCGTCTCGGGGCCCTCTGCGTGGGCCGCTGGCCGGGCGGCGCCCCCCTGGCCCGCTCTCCGGACTGGGATGACCCGGCCCTGGCGGAGACCGACGACTTCCTCTACGGAGACGACCCCCAGGGCAGGAAGTGCCCCCTGGGAGCGCATGTCCGGCGCACCAATCCCCGGGACGTGATCCACCCCTACGGCCCCGAGGCCTCCCTTCGCATGTCCCGGGCCCACCGGATCCTCCGGCGGGGACGGATCTACGGGGAGCCCCTCTTCGACCTCCAGCGGTTGCAGGCGCCCGACGCCTCCCTCGGCCGGGAGCTGGCCCAGCTGCAGGACGACGGGGAAGGGAGGGGGCTCCATTTCCTGTCGGTGAACGCCGGGATCGCCGGGCAGTTCGAGTTCATCCAGCAGGCCTGGTGCAACAACCCCCGGTTCAACGGACTCCACGACAACCCCGATCCCCTCATCGGGCGGGTGCAGGGTCCGGCTCCCGACGAAGAGGCCCCTTCCCCCTCGGCGTCCGGTCGGCGTCCCGGCGTCATGACCTTCCCCCGCGGGGAGGTCCAGGACCGGACCGCCCCCCTCCCTCGCTTCGTCACCCTCCGGGGCGGAGCCTACTTCTTCCTGCCGGGGATCCGCGGGCTCCGCTTCCTGGCTGCGGCGGAGGGGTCGGCGGCAGGGAGCTGAGGACCGGGAGCCCGGCCCCGGTGCCCGGGGTCCGGGAGGCCGGCTCCCCGACCCCGGGCTGCGCTGCCCTACCCGAGGTTCTGGTTCGTCTGCAGTTCCGATTCGCCGATGGGGAAGCAGAGATCACGCCCCGTCATGTCCTCCACCTGCCCCGGCGTGCCCTCCGCCTCCCAACGCCGGAGGTCGCCCAGGCGCCGCCCCTCCAGCCACATCTCGATCCCCCGCTCCCGCTTCAGGGCGACCCAGGCCTCTTCGCTGTTCGCGCCCGACCAGGGCTCCACACCCACCGGCGCCCGAAGGGCGTTCACCCGGTCCAACGCCGCCTGCCACTGGCCGTCCCGGAGCTCCGCCTCCGCCAGGATCAGCTGCATCTCCCGTCCGCTGGAGAGGTTGATGGGAGACTCCACGCCGGTGTACTTCGTCTGGAAGTACCAGGGCCAGGACTCCACCGTCCCCACCGGCCGCTCCGGATCGAACACCCACGAGGTCCGGGGGTCTCCGGATTCCGGGTAGTACTCCTCGTAGAACGTCCCCCAGACGGTGTGGGCCCGGAAGGGAGAGGCGGGAAAATTGTTCCCCCAGAAGAAGCGGTTGTAGTCGTCCCAGTCCTGGGTGAAGAAGTGCTGCTGGTGGACGAAATCCCCCGGGATGGCCTGGGCGTCGGAGACCGCCCCACTCCAGTTCCCCAGGTGGACGCGCACCGAGGCCCGTCCCGCCTGGGCCGCCGTCCGGAGGTCGGCACGCCCGGCGCTCTCGGCCACCTGCATGGCCTGGGTGAAGTGGGCCTCCGCCCGCTCCAGGTGGAGGGTATGGGCTTCCGCCGGGCCCCCGTCGATCACGGCATCGCACATGTTCTCGCCCAGGAGGCGATTGGCGTACCCGGCCCGAACCAGAACCTCCGCCACCAGTTCACTGGACGAGAAGTCCCCCGTGAAGACCTCCTCGAAGCGGCGGATGGCGTCCTCCGCCATCCAGCGGGCCCGATGGGCGTTCTGCCAGTGGGGGTCGTTCTCCTCCGGGAGGAGGAGTCCCCGGCGGACCTCGGTGGGGGCGCCGAACAGGTTCCCGATGTTCCCCGACGGAACCGTCTCCTTCGTGATGAAGGCCGAGGTGTAGGCGACCCAGTTCACGGCGATGGCCATGGCCCGCTCCGTTCCCACCACCACCGAGCGATGGGCCCCGGGCTCGTTCAGGAACTCGTCCTGCGCGGGCCCCGGGTTCACCACGTCCACGTCGCACCCGGCCACCAGGGCCAGTCCAGCCAGGAGGACCACCCCTCCCGCGCCCCGGAGCCCACCCGCGACGCCCATCTCCCTCGTGGGGCCCCGCATCAGGGCCCACATCAGAAGGTCACCCGGAAGGAAGCCACGAAGATGGCCGGCGGCGGAATGTGCTCCGTGATGCTCCGGGCGAGCCCGGATTCCATCCCCGCATTCCCCGCCATCTCCGGATCCATGGCCAGGAAGTCCCTGTTCGTCCAGGTCAGGGCGTTCTGGGCCGAGACGGTGAAGGTGGCGCGGGTGGCCCCCGGGATCTCGAAGGGGACGGGGGCCTGGAGGGTGATGTCCCGGACGCGGAAGAAGTCCGCCGGGTACACCATGTGGGCCCCGGTGACGGCGGGGTCGCACCAGGAGCGCTCCCGGGCGGTGAACCGGTCCCGCTCCCCCGCCTGGATCGCCGGGAAGATCTCGTCACAGAAGGGCGAGGTGGCGCCGCGGGTGATTCCCCCGGCGTTGGCGCCGTCGAAGATGTAGTGTCCGCCCTGGTACTCCCCTCGGGAGGAGAGGACGATCCCCCGGGGGAGCTCCACCGTGGTGCTCAGTCCCAGGGTCAGGGTGGGCTGGTTCGGGCCCCAGACGGCGAGGTTCTCGATGTCCGGCTCGGCGAACTCGTCGGGGTTCCGGATCCGATGCTGTCGCACGGCCGGGACGGGTCCCCCCTCCTCGATCCAGCCCCCTCCGATGGCGAAGGGCGGGGAGCCGCCCAGGGATTCCACGCGGCTCCGGTTGGTGTAGACGTTGACGCCCAGGTCCCAGGCCCAGTCCGCCGTCCTCAGGAGCGACGAGTTCACGGCCAGCTCGATCCCCCGGTTGGAGATCTCGCCCCGGTTCTCCAGCTGGCTCCCCCCGAAGCCCTGGCTCGGGACCTGGGTCACGTTGAAGAGGGCGTCGGTGGTCCGCTGGTTGTAGTAGGTGAAGTCCAGGGCCAGGCGCTGATCCAGGAGGGCCAGGTCGAATCCCGCCTCGAACTCCACGGTCCGCTCGGGGCCCAGGTCCGGGTTCCCCAGGTTCTGGGGCATGAACCCGGTCTGGCCCCGCCAGGGGGACGGCGTCCAGGTCCGGACCGCATCGAAGGCCCCCGGCGCCCGCCCGGCGTGGCCCCAGGCGGCCCGGAGCTTCACCTCGCCCAGGCGATCATCGGGCCAGAACCCCTCGTCCGACAGGACGTAGGAGAGGGTGGCCCGGGGGTAGGGCTGAAGGCCCATTCCCTCGCCGAAGGCGCTGTTCCCGTCCACCCGGAGGGCCACCGTCAGGAAGTACCGGTCGTGGAGGTCGAAGAGGTTCTGGAAGAAGAAGCCGGCGTTCACCACCCGGAAGCGCTCCTCGTATCCGAAGCGCTGCGCACCGCTCTCCACCGTATGCTGCCCCGGTCCCGGGAGGCCGTCCCCCCGGGCCGACACCGAGAGGGTCTCCTCCTCCACCCACTGTCCACCCCAGGAGAAGCTGGAGCGGAAGGCCTCGGTGAAGCGGAGGTCGGCGGTCCCCACGTAGTCCAGGTTGAGGGTCCGATTGCTCCACCGCTGGTTGGACACCGCGCCCCCGGGATAGGCGATGTATCCGTAGGGGCGCACGTTCCGCATCTCGCTGTCGATGCGGTCCAGCCCGAAGCTGACCCGGTTGGAGATCGCGGAGGTGAGCTGGTGACTGGCGGTGACGCCGGAGGTCACCCGGTCCACGTCGGTGAGGATGTCGTACTCCAGGAGTCGGGTGACATCCTCGATCCGGTCCGAGCCGATGTAGTTGCCGGGACGCCCCTGGGGCATCCGGAATGCGTTCAGGGCGATGCTGTAGGGATTGTTCCCCATGCTGGTGTTGGAGACGTTCTGCCGGCTCATCATCGTGTTCCACTCCACGTCCACCCCGCTCATGGGCTGGAACCCGAAGTTGCTCCGGACGATGTAGCGTCTCTCCTCGTCCCTGGGCAGGACCCCCTCTCCGTCGCTCAGCGTTCCCGAAAGGAAGTACTGCAGGAGGTCCCCCCCGCCGCGGACGCTGGCGCTGTACCTCTGCTGGTGGGCGTTCCGGAGCCAGGGGTCCATCCGCATGAATGGCTCCGTCGCCGGCCCGAAGGGCCGCATCCAGTTCACCCCCTGGTCCATCTGGACCGTCCACTGGGGCGCCCCCGCCTGTCCCCGCCGGGTGAAGATCTGGATCACGCCGCCGGCCGCCTCGGTGCCGTAGAGGGCCGTGGCGGCGGGGCCCTTCACCACCTCGATCCGATCGATGTCCTCCGGGTTCACCGTTCCCAGGGGCCCCACCGACTCGTTCCCCCCGAAGGACATATGCTCCCCCACGGCGTGGTTCTTGGGGAGTCCGTCGCTCCGCATGCGTACCCCATCGATGTAGATGAGGGGCTGGTTGGACATGGCCACGCTCACATTCCCCCGGAGTCGGATCTGGGACCCGCCGCCGGCCATGGCACTGGAGCCCAGGACGTTCATCCCTGGGGCCCGGGAGGCCAGGAGGTTGTCCACGGTGCTCACCGGCTCCCGGACGTCGTCCATGGAAAGCTGGGCGATGGAGGTGCCCACCTCGCGACGGCGAGCCTGTCCCGCGGTTCCCGTGACCACCACGGCGTCCAGGGCCAGGGCCCGGGACCGGAGGACGAAGTCGGTGCGGGTGGTCTCGCCCGCCACCACCTCGACCTCCACCTCCTCCGGCGCGTACCCAAGCATCTCCGCCCGGAGGACGTGGGTGCCCACCGGCACGTTGGTGAGGGAGTAGCTTCCGTCCGCTGCCACCAGGGCCCCGACCTGGGTCCCCGGGATGTGGACCTGGGCCCCGGAGATGGGGCGCTGGGTGGACTGCTCCAGCACCGTCCCCACCAGGCTCCCCTGTTGCTGGGCCTGGAGCGGCCCGGCCATGAGGAGCCCGGCCATGAGGAGCCCGGCCGGGGCCAGCCCTGCGGGAAGCCCTCTTCGGAATTGCAGCTTCCTACGATGCACGTGCATGCTCTCCCTCCTGTGGTCGGGGGTGACCCGAACCCCTCGGGGTCCGAACGCGCCTGGGCGCTCCACGGACCCGGCCCCGATACTCCGGGAGCGGAATGGGGGCCGGCTTCGTCCCCCAGGACCCGCGAAGGGCCTATGGAAACGACGGCGGCGGAGGCGTTCCCGCCGCCGACGAATGGATCATCGAAGAGGAGCGGACCCTCGGGTTGCACCTGGGGGGACGTGCGCGCCAACCCCGGGGGGCGGCGGACGCGAACCCCGGATCCCGATGGGATGCGGACAGGGCTGTCCCGGGTCCGTTGCATGTCCCGTCACCGATAAGCGGTTCGGTGGTGGAAGGCAAGCGTGGCGGGGAGGGGAGACCCCCGGGGTCGGGAGTTCCCATGGGGAGGTGAGGCCCGGGGGGAGGCGGTCGGGAGCGCAGGGTGCGACCCCGTAAGCCTCAGGGTCGGAGGGAAGTAGTGCCGCCGGAACCCGCGCGGGAGGATGTCCCGACGGAGGGGGGTGCCCAGGGCCCCATGCCGGGAACGAACGCGGCCGAGATTCCCGATGTCCCGGTCCCGGGATCCACGGCCCAGTCCAGGCGAAGCCATCCGTCCACACCGGGCACCCGGGCGCGGAGCCCCGCCCCGAGGCTCACCGCCCCTGGCTCCTCCGGCCCGGCCACCCCCCCTCCGCCGAGCCCCCCGGCGGCGTCCACGAACGTCCCCAGGCCCAGCTGCACCGACCTCAGGAGAGCCCTCGGGGATGGCCACCACCATCGGAATTCCGCGCCTCCGTGGATCCATGCGTTCCGGAGCGGCTGCGCCCGGACCGTCCCGTCCCGGTCCAGGTGGGAGTGGGCCCGGAGGAGGTGGGTCGCGGTGCGGCCTCCCCCGAATCGGGGGCGGAGGTCCGCCGGCGCTTCTCGGGAAACGACCTCCACCCCGCCCCGGAGGTCCACCTCGGGAACGATCCCGCTCCTCCCGTTCCGGGGATGGAGCACCCCACCCTCCAGCGAGGCACGACCGAAGGCCGGGGTCCCGTCTCGACGGGCCCACCCCTCCCCCGTGGCGCCCGCCGACACCGCACCCCCGGGAGGCTGGAAGAGGAGGGCGGCCCCACCGGAGCCCCACGTCCCCGCCCCCTCCCATCGATCCGCGCCGCCGGACAGGGAGATGTGCGTATCGGACCGGATCCAGTGGGCCTGGGTCCAGCGGAACCCCGTCCGTCGGATGCGCAGGGGCATCTCCTCGTCCGAAGCGGCGAAGCGCCCCTCGGACCGCCCCAGCGACCACTCCACGACGCCGGGTCCGGCGGGGGCCGGCATGCCCAGCGTCACGCCTCCTCCCGCTAGGCTTCCCTCGTGCACCCCTTGGAGGGTCCATCGCTCCAGCTTTCCCAGGGGGTTCGCGGCGGATAGCACCACCTGGCCACCCAACGCTCGGAGGGCGATGGCGGGGAGCGCGTTCCGGGAAAGGGGACGATCGGGTGCGAAGCGGAGCACCCCCTCCACCTCCACCTCCCCCCCGGGAAGGGGTCGGTAGTCCATGCGGACGTCGGCCACCGCCGGAAGGAGCTCGAGGCGGCGGAGGGCCAGCGCCAGGCGCCGGGAGGTAAGGACCTGTCCCGGGGCGACTCCGGCTCCCCCCACCTCCTCGCGGACCCTACCGCCCTCCTCCCCCGGGGCCGGGCCCTGGATGCGGACCTCCCGCACCACGGGTCGGCCCAGTCGGTTCCAGGCACGGAGCGCTCCCGGGGCGTCGTCCGAGAGGTAGCGGGCAGAGCCGAGGAGATCCCACGCCCACTCCGAGCCGGGATCCAATTCCAGGAGTCGGAGGGCCCACCCGGAGGCCTCGTCCATTCGCCCCTGCCGGAAACGGAGTGCCGCCACCTCCCCCAGGACCTCCGGGTCCTCGGGGCACCGATGGAGGGCTCTGGAGAGGAGTCCGTCCGCGCCCTCCAGGTCCCCCTCCTCCGCCGCGAGCACGGCGCGATCCAGGAGCTCCCGGCAGGGCTCGGATGGAGAGGAGAGGGGCGGTCCGGGAAGCACCCGAGGCTCGGGGCCGTGCGCCTCCCCACATCCTTCCGGGGACGCATCCGCCCTTCCCGGCAGGACGGTCGCCCCCAGAAGGACCAGGGGAAGAAGGAGCGTGATCCCGGGGCTCAGGTCAGGAGGATCAGGAGGAGGAGGATGATGATGATGGTCACCGCACTGATGCTGATGGTGATCCGGTCCTGCGGGATCGCCGCCGCTTCGGAAACCTGGGACGCCAGGGCCGCGAGGGCTCCATCCGAAAGGGTCATGGCCTTCCCCCGGACCCGTTCCATGTCGATCCCCCGCTTGGCGGCCACGTCGTGGACGTCGTCCCGATCCAGGACCCCGAGGAGCTCCGCACGGGTGCGGTCCGCCGCCCGCTCATGGGAGGTGACCGCGGCCTCCAGTGCGGCCCCGTCCGTGATCCGCGCTCCGTCCGCGGCGTCCTGGGCGAGGAGGGGGGAGGTGGCCAGGGCGGCGAGGAAGAGGCTGAGGGCAAGGCTCCGAATGGCTCTCATGAGGTCGTCCTTTTCCGCGGCGTGGGCCGGGTGGAGGGGAGTCGTGGGTCCCGTCGGCTTCTCTCCCCTTCCCCACTTCCCGGGGAAAAGTTCCTGGGATGGGGCATCCGTCGACGTGACCTCCGGCTACGTCGTGAGGCGTACGGTTGTGCCTTCCCCGTGGCCGTAGCGTGGAGAGGACGTCCCGTGACCCATGGAGCCCAGCGCGGCAGGGGAAACGGGCCCCTGCCCCGGAGGACCCCATGCACGCGCCATCCCGACTGGCCCCTCTCGTCGCTCTTCTCACCCTCTTCTCCCCCATCCCGTCCCCCATCCCGGGCCAGGGCCCCGGCTTTGCCGGGCACCTCCACGGCCAGGTGGTCCCGACCCATGGAAGTCCCATCCGGATCCTTCCGGTGGAGGGACCGAGATGGCAAGGGCGCTACCTGGATCGGTCCCCGAGCCACCTCCTGGCCGAGGGCGTGCAGGGTCCCCACGAGTGGGCCGTGGAAGAGATCCGCGGGCTCCAGGTGGGGGTCGGGCGCCACCGGCCGGTGGGCGCCACCATCGTCCGCACGTCGGCCCTCCTGGCCATCGGGCTCGGCGTGGTGGGAGCGCTCACCGAGTCCGAGTGTGAATACTGGTGCTATGGTCCGGAGACCCGCACCGAGGGGTTCGCCTGGGGTGCCATGGGCGGGGCGCTCCTGGGGGTGCCGGTGGGATTCCTTCTGGGACTCATCCCCCGAGAGAAATGGGTGGAGGCCACCCTCCCGTGAGCGGGAGGCGGAGGGGGAGCCTGGATGGGAGGCCTGCGGGACCGCCCGCTCAGCCCCCCGACCCGCCGGCCTCCCCCTCCAATTCCCTCCAGTGGCGGTCGAACCACCGCATGACGGGGGATCCGGTGAGCCCGTGGGCCACGATGGACACCAGGACCACGAAGCCCACCAGGGCCCACAGGAGCTCCGCCCCCTCGAAGGCCTCCCGGTTCAGGGCGTAGGCCAGGTAGTAGAAGGAGCCGATCCCACGGATCCCGAAGAAGCTCAGGGCGAGTCGCTCCTGGTAGGGCACCCCCGAGAGGGGAAAGGCCAGCATCCCGAGGACGGGCCGCACCAGGAAGAGGACGGCCAGTCCCGCCAGGACCGCCTCCAGGGTCAGTGGAGCCAGGAGGCCACCGGCGATGGCTCCCCCGAAGAGGAAGAGGACCATGACCCGGAGGAGCTGCTCCGTCTCGTCCACGAAGTCGTGGAGTTCCTCGTGGTACTTCCGGGCCCACTCCAGGTGGCGCATGAGGAGCGGGGTCACGAACACGGCGATGAATCCGTACCCTCCCATCACCTCCGTCAGGCCGTAGACCAGGAGGGTGATGGCCAGGGCCACGAAGCCGGTGCGCCTGTGGGCGAAGGCGCGCTCCGACGGGAGACGGAACAGGAGGTAGGTGAGGCCGTATCCTGCGGCGATACCCACCCCTACCCCCATTCCGATCCGATAGAGCACGTCCACCAGGAGCCAGTCCCCGAACCACCCCGCCGGGGCCAGCCCCACCGCCCCCACGGCCAGGGCCAGGTGGGTGAAGGGGAAGGCCAGGCCGTCGTTCAACCCCGACTCCGAGGTGAGGCCGAAGCGGACCTCGTCCTCCCGGCCCGCGTGGGGCTCCCCCACCTGCACGTCCTCCGCCAGCACCGGATCCGTGGGAGCCAGGACCGCCCCCAGGAGGAGGGCGGAGGCCGGTGCAAGCCCCACCGCCCACCAGCCCAGAAGGGCCACCCCGGCAATGGTGAGGGGCATGGTCACGGCCAGGAGACGCCAGGTGGTGGCCCAGGTCCGAAGCCCCACCCTCCGGTCGAGCTTCAGCCCCGTGATCATGAGGGCGATGATGACGATGAGCTCGGAGAGGCGCTCCACCGCGACGTTCCACACCAGGGGATCCGGGTGGGGCAGGTCGAAAAGGGTGAAGACCAGCACCCCCAGGCCCACATAGACCATGGCCGGGGAGAAGGGGAGTCGCCCCAACTGTCGGGGGAGCCATCCCGCAGCCAGGAAGAGGACGCCGAAGAGGATGAAGAGGAGGTCCACCAGGGGCTCGACGCCCAGGGAGTCCATGGGTTGCCCCTGTGGCCAGAGGGAACGGGCTTCCGGTGGCGCGGAAGGGGGGGACTACCGGCGCCCCGTGGGAAGGAGGATCAGGGGACGATGTCGATGGGCACCGGGTCCGGGAGGTCCACCTGTACCATCAGGGTGGAGTCGTCCAGGATGAGCCGCACCCACTCCTCGGGCATGGGCATCCCTCCTTCCTCCATCACCCGGGGAGCGAACCCGATGATGTCGTCGTTGCCCATCCGGATCGAGCCCCGGGAAGCGGCCTCCCCCAGCGACTCCAGGACATCCGTCCCATGGATGCTGTAGGGAGGATCGAAGATCATGCGCACGCGGCCCATGGGGTTGTCCGGGTGCCCCGGTGCCTTCGGTTCCCGCTCCTCCGCCCAGGGACTGTCGGGGGGATTCCAGTCCGGATTCCAGTCCACCTGGTAGATGGCCCAGCTCCCGGTGGGCGTCTCGTTCCCGGGCTGTCCCACGGCCACCGGGTACTCCCCGATGGCGTCCCCACCCCGGAAGACATGGAGCTCCCGGTCCGCGAGACGGATCTCGAGGCGCATCCCCTCGCCCGGGCGGGGCAGCTCCACCGACCCGGCATCCGCCGCGCTTCCGGACCCCGGGAGGAGGGCCGGGGAGGCCCCGGCCTGCACGCAACCGGCGGGGAGGACGGCCAGGGCCACGGCAGCCAGGGGAGCGCCGAGCCGCCCCATCGCGCCCCGACTCACCAGCGCACCGCCGTCCCCCGGACGTCCACGTGGATGAACGGCCCCCGCCCCGGTCGGGTCCGGTAGAGGCTCAGGCCTCCCGGGAGCACCCCGGGGGCCCCCGAGCCGGCCACCTCCTCCACGATCCCCATGAGGAGCCTGGCGTCCCGGTCGTCCACCACCCCGTCCCCGTTCAGGTCGTCCATCATCCCGTTCCCGGTGTTGTCGATGAAGATGTCCGCCGCCTCCCCCCAGAGGTGCCGGCTCAGCGTCGTGGTGTTCCCGATGGCCCGGTTGTAGGCGGGTGTCCGGAAACCCGACATGATGTGGAGGGTTCCGGAGGGGATGCCGGACTCGTTCACGGCGGCGAGGACCGCCTCGAGCTTCACCACCAACGCCTCCGACAGGACCAGGTACCGGGGATCCCCCGGGTCCTTGCAGAGGAACTGGCCCAGGGTGAAGTGGGGCGACACCAGGATGTCCTCGTCCTCCGGGGCCACCTCGACGAAGCCCACGGGCGCCGGCTGACCCGGCGCCTCGGCGTAGCGACCGATCCGATAGCCGTTCAGGACCCCGTTCCTCACCTCCCCCATGGGACGCATGACCAGGACGTTCAGGTCGATCCGGCCCTCCGGGCCGTGGATCCGGAGGGGCACGGCCCCCGCCGAATCGGGTGCCGTCCACCGCCACCTCCCATCCTCCCCGGGCAGGACCGCGCCTTCCGGGGTCAGGAGCTCGGATCCGGGGGGGGCGTCCAGTTCCAGGGTCTCGGCAGGAAGGACCGAGATGGCCTGGACGGCGAACCGGACTTCCAGGGGCTCGCCCCGATGGGGCACATCCGCCCGCAGGCGGAACGGGGCCTGCGCCGGTGAGAAGGTGGCCACCCGGCTCGCCTCCGCCCGGACCGGATCCCGGGGGAGGGGCCCCGCAGGGACGGGGAAGGGCTCGCCGGGAGGGGCGGCCGCGGAGGATTCCGACTCCACCATCCCGACCAGGGGATCGAAGACGGGTTCCGTGCCCCGGGGGGGATCCCCCGACTCCAGGGCCATGGGAAGGACGACGAAGACCGGGAGGAGCGCACCCCTCCGGAGCCAGGGAATGGAACGATTGGACATGGATACAGGAACTCCATCGTTGGCCCCGGGGGCCAACGGGTGGCCGTTGGATGCGACGGGCGGAAAACCGGCGGTGAAGGGGGAGAGGGTAAGCGTGAACGCTACCCAAGATCCCCCGTCGGGAAAACCCACCCCATGATGGGCCAGCCATTCCCAGACCCCCATCCCGGGGCCCCCTTCCTCTCCTCCGGCCGCTTCGCGTGAGATCCCGTCCTGCCATTCGGGACTTCGGCCCGGCGGAGACCGCCCTGCTCCTCTCGCTGGCGGGGATGTGGGGCCTGTCCTTCCTCTTCATCGAGGTGGCCCTTGGAGGACTGGGACCCGTGTGGATCGTGGTGGGGCGGACCGGGGTGGGAGCCGCCTTCCTCCTGTCGGTACTGTGGTACCGGAGGGTTCGACTCCCCGCCTCGCGTCGGATCTGGGGACACCTCCTGGTCCTCGGGGTCTTCGCCAACGCCCTTCCATGGACCGGGGCCGCGTGGGCGCAGCAGTGGCTCCCCTCGGGGCTGGTGGCCCTTCTCATGGCGGCGGTTCCCACCTCGACCCTGGTCGTCTCCGTCATGGTGGGGCTGGAACGGATGACGCTCCCACGGATCGCGGGCCTCCTGCTGGCCCTGGCCGGCGTCGCCCTCATGGTGGCGGCGGATCCCACGGAATCCGAGCGGCTCCTGGCCATCGGGGTCGTCGTCGCCGCCACCATCTGCTACGCCGGGGGAGCGGTCTATGCGAGCCGCCTGGTCTCGGGCCAGGCCTCCCCCCTGGTCATCGCCACCGGCCAGGTGGCCACCGCGTTCCTGGTGGCCGTCCCGGCCGCCCTCCTCCTGGACCCCCTTCCCGAACCCGGCGCCATCTCCCCCGGGGTGGCCGGCTCCGTCCTGGCCCTGGGTGCCCTGGGCACGGGGGCGGCCTTCCTGGTCTTCTACACCCTCATCGAACGGGTGGGGGCCACGAACACCACCCTGGTCACCTACCTCATCCCCCTGGTGGCCGTCCTGGCGGGCACCGTCTTCCTGGGGGAGCGGATCGGCCTCCCCGCCATGGTGGGAGGCCTCCTCATCGTGGGGGGTGTGTGGCTGGCCCAGAAGGGAACCCGGGGGGCGGCGGCGAGAGCCGCGCCCCCCACGCCCGAAGCGACGGGGTCCCACGCCCCGGGGGTGGGGGAGAGTCCTCAGAGAAGGGCCGACAGGAGCCAGGTGGAGAGACCGAAGTAGATGAGGAGTCCGGAGACGTCCTTGATGGTGGTGATGAAGGGGTCCGCCACGGCGGCGGGATCCTTCCCGGCCCGGTGGGCGAACCAGGGCACGGCAAACCCCACCACGCTGGCGATGGTGCAGGTGGCGATCATGCTCAGGAAGATGACGAGCCCGAGCTCCATCATCCCCTGCCACATCCAGGCCGTGGCACCCGCGACGATCCCCACGATGATCCCCACCGAGAGGCCGGTCCGTCCCTCCCGCCACACATGGCGCCAGACGTTCTCCGGGGTGATGTGCCCCAGGGCGAATCCCCGGACGAAGATGGTGGAGGCCTGGGTCCCCACGTTCCCCCCCATGTCCATGACCACGGGGATGAAGAACGCCAGGAAGACGATGGCCTCCAGCGTCTCCTCGAACCGGCCCACCACCCCCCCGGCCATGAGGCCGCCGGCCAGGGCCACCAGGAGCCACGGGAGCCGGAGCTTCAGGACCTGGGGGAGGGAGGCGTCCAGGATCCGGGCCGATCGGCCCACCTCCTCGTCGGACCAGGCGATTCCCGCCAGGCGGAACATGTCCTCGGTGAACTCGCCCTCGGCCACGTCCATGAGATCGTCCACGGTGACGATCCCCAGCATCACACCGTCGGCGCCCACGATGGGGAGGACGTTCAGGTCGTAGCGCTCCGCGGTCCGGACGCCCTCCTCCCGGTCGGCCATGGCCGGAAGGTGCACCACCGCCCGGTACATGATCTCCTCTGCCCGCTGCTCGGGAGAGGCCCAGAGGAGGCCCCGTGCCGAGATCACGCCCTGGATCCGCCCCGCCCCATCGGTGACGTAGACGACGTTCACCGTCTCCGCCTCCTCCCTCTGGTCCCGGACCCGCTCCAGGAGCTCGCCCACCGTCCACTCGGGGCGCACCCAGACGAAGTCCGGGGTCATGAGCCGGCCCAGGGTCCCCTCCGGGTATCCCATGAGCTCCCGGGCCTCCCGCCGGTCCTCGGGGCTCAGGAGGCCCATGAGCCTCTCCATCACCTGCTCCGGCATGTCGTCCAGGAGCTCGGTCCGGTCGTCCGGCGCCATCTCGGCCAACACCCGCCGGGTCTCGTCCTCGGTCATCACCTGGAGGAGCGCCTCTTCCTCCTGGGCGTCCATGTGGGCGAACACCTCCGCCGCGTAGTCCCGGGGAAGAGCCCGGAAGGCCACGACCCGATCCAGGGGATCCTGCTCCCTCAACAGATCCACCGTCTCCGGCACGGCCAGGCTCGAGAGGTTCTCACGGATGGCGGCCAGGTCCCGATCCGCCACCCACCGGTTCAACTCGTCGTGGGCCACATGGTCGGACATGGTTCCTCCCGGTTCAGAAGATGGATCTGGATACGAACGCGACGCCCACGGTGAACCCCGCGCCCCGAAGCCCACCCTCCAGCGCTCCGCCCCAGCTCACATCGGCCTCCACTCCCGCCTCGGGGAAGTGGGTGCGGATCCCCACCTGGTATTCCGGGCGCTCGGAGTCGAAGCCGTGGAGCTCGCCGATGGCCGTGAACCTCTCCGACAGGGAGACATCGGCCCGCCCCCCCCAGGTGAGGAGATGCTGATCGTCCTGGTTGTCGCCCCCCCGCTCCCAGGCCCACCCCAGGTTCCCGTGCAGGACGAGTCCGTCGTCCCGGAGGGATAGGCTCACCGGAGCGAAGGCGTAGACATCGCCGAGGTGACGCTCGCCCGGTGCGGCGCTGGGGTTCGGCCCCACGCCCACCACGAGCCCCACACCCCAGTCGCTCGGTTCCAGGGGGCGGAAGAGGGTCTTCGCCTCGACGGCGTACTCCGTTTCCCGGAGGCCTTCCCCCTCATCCAGGAACCCCACGCCTGCGGAGATCTCCACGTTCCCCAGGAGTTGGCAGGCGGGGAGGATCCAGGAAGATCGTTCCCCGTGCCAGGCTTCCACCTGGCAGGCGTTGGGGTCCACGATGGCCGCGTCGTCCACCACGTACTGCTGGGCGCCCGCGGGAGCGGCCGGAAGGGCGCCCATGAGCGCAATTCCCAGGATGGCCCCGGTCACCACCTGGGAGAGGAGAAGGGGCTGCGCCCGTGGGCCGGGGCTCCACGGGGATGATCCGTGGAGGGACGGGGGGTGGGAGGGGAACGGATCGCGCACGGCTCGTCTCCTGATCTCCTTTCGGCTCGGGCCGTGGGAGCCTGGACGGGGCGGTTGCTTTCCCGGGCCCACTCCGGGCCAAGCCGGTGATCCCGGGGGGACGTCTGCCTTGTCCCCACGTAGGAAGCATATGTGGACAAAAGACATACCGGATCGCCCAGGCAACGTTCCCGGGTCCCTCTCCCCTCCGTTCGCCCCCGGCGGTCCGCCTGGAAGGCCCGGAGGGCAGTCCCGTTGCCCCCCCGCTCCCAGCCGTCCACTTTCCCCTCCCCTGGCCGCTCCCCGGTCCGTTCCCGGGTGGAAGCCTCCGCGTCACCCCTCCCCCCGTCCCCCATGAAGGTCCTGGTCATCCTGGGTCACCCCCGGTCCGCGAGCCTGAACGGCGCCCTGGCCACCGCCTTCGCGGAGGGGGCCCGGGAAGCGGGATGCCAGGTGGCCCGTGTCGACCTGGGGGAGCTGGAGTTCGGGCCGGACGTCGTGTTGGCCTCCCCCGCCGACCACCCCCTGGAGCCGGACCTGGAGCGGGCCCGGGAGCTCCTGGACTGGGCCGACCACCTGGTCCTGGTCTTCCCCAACTGGTGGGGCACCATGCCGGCGCGGTTGAAGGGGTTCCTGGACCGGATCCTCCTCCCCGGATTTGCCTTCCGGGAGACGGACGGGCACTACTACGGGATGCTCCACGGCCGGACCGCGGAGCTCCTCACCACCATGGACGTGCCGCCGCCGGTCTACCGGTGGATCCATCGGGCCCCGGGGCACAGCGCCCTCGCCCGTGCCACCCTGGGCTTCTGCGGGATCCGGTGCACCCGGGCCACGGCCTTCGCCCCGGCCAGCCACGTGGACGAGGCCGTCCGTCGACGCTGGATCCACCGGGCCCGGGGAATGGGCCTCGACCTGGCACGGGGACCCCGGACGCGATGGGGGAGGGCCCGCCACACCGTGGCCACCTGGCTCCGAGCCATCCGCCCCCAGTTCCATCCCATGAGCCTGTTGGCCTTCACCCTGGGGGCCCTGGTCCACCCGGGCCCCCTCTCGGCGGGCGTACTGGCCCTGGGGCTCCTGTGCGTGGCGGCCCTCAAGTCCGCCACCGTCCTGGTGAACGACATCCACGACCGGCGGAGCGATCTCCTGAACGCCAACTGGAGTCCGTTCACGGGGGGAGGGCGGAGTCTCCAGGAGGGCGGCCTCTCCCAGGATGCGCTCCAGCGGGGGACCGCGATGGCCCTCACCCTCTCCGTCCTTGCGGGGGCGGGCCTCCTGGTGCTGGCGCCGAACCCCGTGGGATTCCTGGGCGTATGGCTGATCCTGGCGGTCCTGGCCCTGGGCTACACGGCCCCGCCCCTCCAGCTCAGCCACCGCGGTCTCGGTGAGCTGGACGTGGCGGCGACCCACGGCCCCGGCGTGGTCCTCCTGGGCTACGTATCCCAGGGGGGAAGCGTCCTGGACCCCCTCCCCTGGGCCCTGGGGCTCCTGGTGGCACTCGCCGTCCTTCCCGCCATCCTCCTTGCGGGGATCCCGGACCGCCCCGCCGACCTGGCCGCCGGAAAGGAGACCCTGGTGGTCCGCCTGGGCGCCGCGGGCGCGACCCGCCTCGCCCTGGGGATCCTTTTGGTCTCGGCGGGGGGGTCCGCGGTGATGGCGCTCCTCCTGGATCCCCTCCCCTGGGCCCTCCCCCTCGTCGCGGCCCCCCACGCCCTCCTTCTCACCCGTGCCCTCCTCGGATACCTCCGGAGCGGCGCACCGGAACGCCGGATCGACGGCCTCATGGCGAGCTCCCTCCTCTACATCGGCTGGTTCGTCGTCATCCCGGTGGTGGGGCTCCTGATCTGACCCTGGCCCCCGGGCGCCCTGGCCCCGACGGAGGGAGCCCACCGCCGGGGAGGAGAAGGAGCGGGGGAAGGGAGGATGAGGAGGGCGGTGTGCCGAGACGAAGTTGTTACCCGACAACACCTTTGATTAGGATTGAGAAGAGGAGGGGAGCCCCTGGCCATGGTGCGTCGGGTCCTGGCTCCGGGCCGCGACCGCCGTGGCACCGATCGACTCCCTCCGTCGTGCGAGGGGGTGTCATGATGTGCTTCTCTTCCCGTTTCCGTCTCCGCTCCTCCCGCTGGATTCCGACCCTCCCGGTCTTGCTGGCCATGCTGGTGGGAGCGGATCTCGTGGGCGCCCAGGAGCTTCCCATCCCCGACCGGCCCGAGGACGGCGTCGTCGACGAGCGCGACCAGAGCCTCCACGCCGTGGAGCGCCCCACGGAGATGTCTCCCGCAGCAGGGCCTCCGGGGACCACCGTGGAACTGGAAGCCACCCTCCTTCCCGCCCTGACGCCCATGCAGGTCGCCCTGGGGGGGACCCGCTTCGGGTTCGAGGCGCTCATCCTGACCCTCACCGACGAGGAAGGGAACCTGTCGGTCACCGTGGAGATCCCGGAGTGGGCGGCCCACACCCGGTCCCACCGCTTCATCATCTTCAACGCCTACTTCACCAGCGTGTACGCCGCCACGCCACTCTTCCACGTGACCGATGCCGAGGGGATGATCCGAAGGGAGGGCGAAGTGACCTGGACCGGCCCCGAATGCGTCACCCTCACCACGGCGGACGACGAGATCTACGACCTGGTGGGGGACCTGGGAGATCTGGACCTGGGAGATCAGGTGACGGTGAAGGGCTGGATCGTGGACTCGCCGGAGGTCGCCCAGCGGGTGGAGGAGAATTGCCCCGATGAGGGGATGATCCTCCAGGTGGCCGAGGTGGAGGACAGCCTCCTCGAGAGGTAGCCCCTGGTAGGTACTAGGGCAGTTCCTCCAGCTCCCTCACCGTCAGGGCGTAGGAGCCCGTCTCCTCCTCCGGGGAGGTGCTGGCCCAGAGCAGGTAGGGTCCGGCGGGGAGGGTGACCTGCACCCGCGACGCGAACCCCTCCCCCGAGTCATCGTCTTCGGCCAGGGGCGACCCGACGGAGTCGGTGAGGATCAGGAAGGGGTTGAAGTCCGGGCTGGTGAGGTCGATCTGCACCCGGGTCTCCTCCTCCACCTCGAAGTCCCATGCGTCGTGGAACCACGACTCGAGGAAGCAGCTCTCCTCGGTGAGGACGCCCTCCACCGTGTCTCCGATCCCCACCGACCCCACCGAAGCGAGACAGGGGTCCGGCCGAACCTCCAGGGTGATGGAGTCACTCACCCCGTTGGCGCGGGCGATGAGCTCCGTGGTGCCCGGCTCCAGGGCGGTGATGAGGCCGACCACGTCCACCACCGCCACCGTCTCGTCGGTGCTCTCCCAGGTCACGGGATGATCCGGAAGGAGCACCCCGTCCTCGTCGAAGACCGACGCGGACGCCTGCACCACGGCCCCTGCGTCCATGAGCTCGGGAGCCTCGATCTCCACCACGGCCGGGGAGTCGAGGTCGGTGGGGGAGTCCCCGCACGCGGCCAGCGCCAGCGCGAGGAGGAGGGCGAAGGGAGAGGAGGTACGGAGGGGAGGGACGTACGACACGGCATGCCGCCTTTCTCGGGAGGGCGCCGGGCCCCGGGATCCGGTCCCCCTGGAAGCGGGATTCGGGCCCCGGCCCGGGCATTGGCTCCCCCTTCCCTACCGGCAACCGGAGCCAAGGGTCCGGGTCGCCCCGCGACGGTGCGAGCCGACCCGGGAGGTCAGAGGTAGGCCTCCAGTACGTCCAGGAGGGCATCCCGGGTCATCAGCCCCAGGAACCGTTCCTGGATCCGCCCCTCCCGATCGATGACCAGGGTGTTGGGCAGGCCGAAGGCGTCGAAGTGCTGCCGAGCCTCCCGGTTGCTCCCCATCCAGATGGGGTAGGAGGGATCGAGCTCCAATCGGTCCCGCCAGAAGGCGCGGATGTCATCGGAGGACCCGGAATCCACGGCCAGCCCCACCACGATGCCCCCCCGAGGCGCGATGGCCTCCTGGACCTCCACCAGGTGGGGGATCTCCCGGATGCAGGGCGGACACCAGGTGCCCCAGAGGTTCAAGAGGACCACCTGACCCCGGAGATCGGCCAGGGAGGCCTCACCTCCCTCCACCGTGGGGAAGGCCTGGCTGGAGGCCAGGGGGGCGGCCGGTGCCGTTGGGGTCCCGTCCCTCTCTCCGGCCTCGTGTCCGGCGGCCTGCCCGGACGGATCCCCGGGAGAGGCTGCCCCATGCACGAAGGCGAGGTAGAGCCCCACCAGCAGAATCCCCGCCAGAGCCCCGGCGGGAGCACCCCCCGGCCGCCGTCCCCCCGGCTTCCCCCTCCCCGTCATCGCTCCGCCACATCGCGGGAGTTGATGTCCACGGTGATCATGAACCCGTTGGTGCCCTGGTATTCGAAGGCGTCCGGCCCCAGGCGGTACGCCTCCACCTCGTTGGGCATCATGATGAACCCGTCGTGGCGGGGAGCAGCCCAGTACTGGATGTTGTGGAGGGCCGCCGGCCCGTCGGTCATGGCCTGGGCCACCCGCACGAGTCGGACCTCCCCGGCTCTCCCCCCATCCAGGGTCGCCACCGCCCGCTCATCGCTGGCCACCCACTCGATGGGGAGCTCCTCTCCCACCTCGAAGGAGGCCCACTCCACGGGGAAGAGGGACGGTACGATGGCCAGGAGCCCCTGCCGTTGCTCCGGGGTGACGCCGGGATCGAAGTGGATCACCGACCAGTCCATGGTGCCATCCGCCCATCCACTCCCCAGGTCCCCGGCCATCCAGAAACGGGCACCGGCGAGGTCGGTTCCCCCGTGGTGCCCCTGGTTCACCTGCCAGGCGATGTTGAACCGGCAGTAGTGCTCGGCGTCACCATGATCATGGTCGTGGTGCGCCGCCGGCTCGGTGTGGAAGTAGCACTGGCAGAACATGGGGCAGCTGCAGGCCTCGATGGCCGTCATGTTCAGGTCCCACTCCTGTATCTGCTCCGAGGCCACGGCCGTGCGGTCCATGGAGAGGGCCGCCCCGGCCACCACCGCGAGCACGAGCACCAGGCCACCGATCATGGATCGTCCCATCATGGGGTCCTCCTTGGGTTGCGGGGTCCACGCTTCCCCCCCTCCCCGGTTTCCTTTGCGGGCCGGGGGGCGTCCGACCCATGTTAGGAAGGCGGCGTTTACGCTTCGTTTCCCGGCGGCCGTTCCGGTTGGGGCGCCGGTGGGTAGGGGGCTTCATGGCCTATCTGCGGTTCCTGGGAAGTGCCCACATCGAGGGGGAGGGAGGACCCCTCGGGGGGGCCGTTGCGCAACGCCACCGCCTGGCCCTCCTGGCCCTCCTCGCCGTCGCCGCACCCGCCGGCGTGAGCCGGGACAAGCTCGTCGCCCACCTCTGGCCCGAAAAGGACGCCCGGCGAGCCGGGAATCTCCTCCGCCAGGGGGTCCACTACGTCCGGAAGGCGGCAGGGGCGGACGCCATCGGGTCCTCCGGGGGGGCCCTGGTCCTGAACGGGGCGGTCCTCCCCTCCGACCTCCACGCCTTCCTCGAGGCCGTCCGGTCGGGGCGCCATCGCGAGGCGGTGGATCTGTATGGGGGGCCC
>JBJHCB010000004.1:0-5203 GCA_050485805.1 Gemmatimonadota bacterium
GTCCTCAGGGGGACCATCGGGGAGGGGACGGGAGGGGTCACGGAGGGGCTCCGGGACCGGGTCATCATGCCTCTGGGGAGCTCCTACGCCTCCACGGACCACGTCCTGGGGCACGAGCTGGTGCACTCCTTCCAGTTCGATCTGGCCCGGGGCCGGCAGGCCGGGGGACTGGGAGGCCTCATGCAGCTTCCCCTCTGGTTCGTGGAGGGGATGGCGGAGTACCTCTCCCTGGGTACCGAGTCCAGCCTCACGGGGATGTGGCTCCGGGATGCGGTGCTCCGGGACGAATTTCCCACCCTCGCCCGGATGACCCGGGACATGCAGCGGTACTTCCCCTACCGCTTCGGCCACGCCTTCTTCGCCTTCGTGGGCGGAACCTACGGAGACGAGAGGATCGCGGACATGATGCGCATCGCGGTGAGGGGCGGAACGGGAGCCGCCATCAACCAGGTCCTGGGGGTCTCGGTGGACACCCTCTCCGCCCAGTGGCGGGAGGCGGCCATCAACCACTACGGCCCCCTCATGGAGGGGCGGACCGCCCCGGCGGAGGCAGGGGCCCTCCTCCTCTCACCGGAGACCGGAGCGGGGCGCCAGAACGTGGCGCCCTCCCTGAGCCCCGATGGCCGGTACGTGGCCTTCCTGTCGGAGCGGGATCTCTTCACCATCGAGCTCTTCCTGGCCGACGCCACCACCGGGGAGATCCTCAGGCCCCTCACCCGGTCCCTCCGGGATGCCCACAGCGACGCCATCCGCTTCATCGACTCCTCCGGTGGCTGGTCCCCCGACGGGGAGCGGATCGCCGTGAGCGTCTTCGCCGAGGGACGGAACCGGATCCAGGTCTACCGGGCCTCCGACGGTCGACTCCTCGAGCGCCTCGAGGTCCCCCGGCGCACCGGGGAGATCCGGAGCCCGGTCTACTCCCCCGACGGGGCGTACATCGCCTTCTCCGGGCAGGCGGATGGGGTGACGAACCTCTTCGAGCTGGAACTGGCCACGGGGAAGGTGAACCAGCTCACCGACGACCGGCACACCGTCCTCCAGCCCACCTACTCCCCCGGCGGGAGGACCCTGGCCTTCGTCACCGACCGGGGGCCGGACACCGACTTTGAGCGGCTGGTCTTCGGACCGAACCGCCTGGCCCTCCTGGACCGGGAGACGGGGGAGATCCGCGAGCTCGAGCCCTTCCCCGGGGCCGATCACTGGAACCCCGCCTTCACCCCCGACGGGGAGGCCCTCCTCTTCCTGGCGGATCCCGACGGGTTCCGGGACATCTATCGCCTGGAGCTCCCCGACGAGGAGATCGTCCGCATCACCCGCATCGCCACGGCGGTGAGCGGGATCACCGACGCCACCCCCGCCCTCACCGTGGCCCGGGAGGCGGGGACGGTGGCCTTCTCCGTCTTCGACGGGGGGGAGTTCCACGTCTACGGCCTGGACGCGGCGGAGGTCGCGGGGGAGGTGGTCCGTCCCGGCGACGTGGTGGCGGTGGCGGGCCGGCTCCTCCCAGGCGCCACCGATGAGCCCGGCGCCTGGGTGAATCGGATGTTGGCGGACCATGACGTGGGGCTCCCGCCCCGGACCCGACACGCCGCGGCTGACGCCGAACCCCTCGATCGCTCCCTGGGGCTGGAGTTCATCGGCCAGGCCGCCATCGGCGTGGGAGCGGACCAGTGGGGCACCCAGGTGGGGGGAGCGGTTTCGGCCCTCTTCTCCGACATCATGGGGGACCGGTCCCTCTTCACCGCCGTCCAGGCCCAGGGGGAGATCCGGGACGTCGGGGGGCAGGTCTTCTACCTGGACGAGGAACGGCGGTGGAACTGGGGGGTGGGCGCCATGCACCTCCCCCAGCGCTTCTTCCGGACCTTCCAGAGGGCCGGCCCCGGTGGGACCACCGAGATCGTCCGGGACGACCAGCGGATCCGTCTCAGCGAGGCGGCCGCCCTCTGGGCCTACCCCTTCTCCACCATCCGACGGATGGAGCTCCAGGGGGCCTACAACCGATACGGCTTCGATGCCCGGAGGGACGTCTTCAGGTTCGACGCCCAGGGGCGACTGGTGGAGCGGGAGCGGACGGACCTCGACACCCCCGACGCCATCCACATGGGACGGGGGTCGGTGGCCTTCGTGGAGGACAACAGCTTCTTCGGGTTCACCTCTCCCGTCCGGGGGTGGCGGGCCCGCTACGAGGTGGGATACACGGTGGGGAGCGTGGACTTCCTCCAGGCCACCCTGGATCACCGCCGATACCTCGCAGGGCCCATCCCGGAGATCACCTTCGCGGCCCGGGGGATGCACGTGGGCCGCTACGGATCCGACGTGCAGGACATCGAGACCATCTTCCGGCCCATGTTCCTGGGGATGGAGCCCCTCATGCGGGGGTACTCCGCCCAGTCCTTCCGCATCGACGAGTGCACCTTCACCCCGGAGGGCCAATGCGCCGAGTTCGAGCGGCTCCTGGGACACCGGATCGGGGTGCTGAACCTGGAGGCCCGCGTGGCCCTCCTGGGAACGGACCGCTTCGGGCTCCTCTCCTTCCCCGCCCTCCCCACGGAGCTGGTCCTCTTCGGGGATGCCGGGGTGGCCTGGAGCGCCGGGGACGGCGCGGATCTCCGGTGGGACCGGGACACGGTGGACCGGGTCCCCGTGGCCAGCGCGGGGGTGAGCACCCGGAGCAACCTGTTCGGGGCCCTGGTCCTGGAGATCTTCTACGCCTACCCCTTCCAGCGTCCCGAGCGGGGCGCCCACTTCGGCCTCAACCTCATTCCCGGCTGGTAGGGTGGGTCCCGGTGCCCCCCTCCCGCTCCTCGCGGTAGAGGTTGAGGACACTCCCGGCCAGGATCATCTTCCGCTGGCGCCGGCTCAGGGGAACCGAGACCCCGTAGGTCTCGTCCCGGCTCTCGTTCCGTATCTCCACGGCCTCGTCCCCTTCCGCCAGGGACGCGCGGACCCCCTCGAGCCTGAGGACGTCCCCCTCCTCGATCCGCTCCCAGTCGTCGGGGTCCTGGAAGACCAGGGGGAGGATTCCGAAGTTGGCCAGGTTCTGTTGGTGGATCCGGGCGAAGCTCCGGGCCAGGACCGCCTGGACCCCAAGGTACCGGGGCGCCAGGGCGGCATGCTCCCTGGAAGACCCCTGCCCGTAGTTCCGACCCCCCACCACCAGGTGCCCCTTCCGGTCCAGCTCCTGCACCCGGTCCCAGTAGTCCTCGTCCAGGCTCCGAAAGGCGAAGCGGGAGATGTCCGGGATGTTGGAGCGGAAGGGGAGGATCTCCGTGCCTGCTGGGAGGATCTCGTCGGTGGACACATCGTCGCCCACCTTGAGGAGGACGGGGCCCTCCAGTGCCTCGCCCACCGGCTCCAGGTCGGGGAGGCTCCGGATGTTGGGCCCCTTCACCAGCTCGGCCCCACCCGGCTGCTCCGGGGGGGGGATGAACAGCTCCAGCCCCGCCCACCCGTTCTCCGGCTCCCGGACCCGGGGGTACTCCATCTCTTCCCCCATCCGGCGGGGATCGGCGATCCTTCCCCGGAGGGCCGAGGCGGTGGCGGTCTCGGGGGAGCAGAGGTAGACCGAATCCTCCCGGGCCCCGGATCGCCCGGGGAAGTTCCGGGGCACCGTCCGCAGGGAGTTCCTTCCCGTGGCCGGTGCCTGCCCCATCCCGATGCACCCGTTGCACCCCGCCTGGTGGAGCCGGGCGCCGGCGTGGATGAGCCGGCCCAGGTCGCCGGAGTCGGCGAGCTGCTCCAGGATCCGCCGGGAGGTGGGGTTCACGTCGAAGGAGACGGAGGGGTGGACCTGCTGCCCCGCCACCATCCGGGCAGGTACCGCGAAGTCCCGGAACCCCGGGTTGGCCGAGGAACCCAGGTAGGCCTGGTAGATCTCCCGGCCCTCCACCTCCCGGACGGGCACCACGTTTCCAGGGCTGGAAGGGAGGGCGATGAGGGGCTCCAGCATCGACAGATCGATCTCGTCCCGGTGGTCGTACTCCGCGTCCTCGTCGGCCTTCCACTCCGTCCAGGCCTCCTCCCGCCCCTGGGCGGCCAGGTAGCGCCGGGTCTCCGCGTCGGACGGGAAGACGGTGGTGGTGGCGCCCATCTCCGTCCCCATGTTGGCGATGACGTGCCGGTCCATGGCGGAGAGGCCGGCCACCCCGGGGCCGTGGTACTCCACCACCCGGTTGGTGCACCCGTCCACGTCGTACCGCCGGAGCATCTCCAGCACCACGTCCTTGGCGCTGACCCAGGGGGGGAGCTCGCCTTCCAGGCGAACGCCCAGGACCTCGGGCATCCGGAAGCGGAAGGGCTCTCCCGCCATGGCGAAAGCCACCTCCAGGCCCCCGGCGCCGATGGCCAGCATCCCGATCCCTCCCGCGGCCGGGGTATGGCTGTCGGACCCCAGGAGGGTCGCCCCGGGACGCCCGAAGTGTTCCTGGTGGACCGGGTGACTCACCCCGTTTCCGGGGCGGGAGTACCAGAGTCCGAAACGGCGGGCTGCGCTCTCCAGGAAGACGTGGTCGTCGGGGTTCCGGTGGTCGGACTGGATGAGGTTGTGGTCCACGTACTGGACGGAGAGCCGGGTCTTCACCCGCTCCAGCCCCAACTCCTCCAGCTCCAGCATCACCAGGGTGCCGGTGGCGTCCTGGGTGAGGGTCTGATCGATCCGGATGCCGATTTCCTCCCCGGGCTCCATGGACCCCTCCACCCGGTGCTCGGCGATGAGCTGATGCGTCAGGTTCCGGCCCATGTTCCCTCCCTGGAGGAGCGCGGGGGTGGAGGCCCACCGAGGAACCCGAAGGGACCGGCAGGGCCGCCTCCCCCTCTACCGCAGAGCCGCGACCCCGTTCCGGGTGGGGGAAACCCAGGGCCGGGTGCGGGGTCGACAGACGGTAGGAGCTTCTGCCACACGAAGATGCGGTGTGCCGAGCCGGGCCACTCTCCCCGGACCCGGCCCCCGAGGAATCCACCGGGAGGCGATGACGGATGGAGGTGATCCACCACGACCTCCTCATCATCGGCGGCGGCGCCGCCGGTCTCCGGTGCGCCCTGGAGGTGACCCAGACGGACGAATCCCTGGGGGTGGGGATCCTCTCCAAGGTCTATCCCATGCGGAGCCACACCGTCTCGGCGGAGGGAGGCGCGGCGGGGGTCGTGGCCGGGGACGACGACCTGGACGCCCACGCCTACGACACCATCAGCGGGGGCGGATGGC
>JBJHCB010000004.1:5213-23582 GCA_050485805.1 Gemmatimonadota bacterium
GACGCCGTGGAGGCCTTCGTGGGAGAGGCCCCCGGGGAACTGGTCCGCCTGGAACGCTGGGGGTGTCCCTGGAGCCGGGAGTCCGACGGCACGATAGCCGTCCGTTCCTTCGGGGGGATGGAGAAGGAGCGGACCTGGTTTGCCGCCGACAAGACGGGCTTCCACCTCCTCCACACCCTGTACCAGCAGACCCTCCGGCACCCCGCCGTCACCTTCCACGACGAATGGATGGTGACCCGCCTCCTGGCGGACGGGGGGCGGTGCCGTGGGGTGGTGGCCCTGGAACTGGCCACGGGGCGGGTGGCCACCTTCCTGGCCGGGGCCGTGATCCTCTGCACCGGCGGCGGCGGGCAGGTCTACCCCTACACCACCAACGGGTCCATCAAGACGGGGGACGGGATGGCCCTGGCCCTCCGGGCCGGGGTCCCCCTGAAGGACATGGAGTTCGTCCAGTACCACCCCACCGGCCTCCCCTTCACCGGAATCCTCATCACCGAGGCCGCCCGGGGGGAAGGGGGGTGGCTCGTGAACGAGGAGGGATACCGGTACCTCCAGGACTACGACCTGGGGGAGCCCCGGGACGAGCCGGTGAAGCGCACCATGGAGCTGGGCCCCCGGGACCGCCTTTCCCAGGCCTTCGTGAAGGAGATGGAGAAGGGCCGTACCGTGGAGACCCCTTACGGCGAGGTGGTCCACCTGGACCTCCGGCACCTGGGGGAGGAGGTCATCGACGAGAAACTGCCCTTCGTCCGGGAACTCTGCCTCACCTACGAGAAGATCGATCCCGTCCACGACCTCATTCCCGTCCGCCCGGTGGTCCACTACATGATGGGGGGCGTCCACACGGACCTCCACGGGGCCACTCCCCTCCCCGGGCTCTTCGCCGCCGGGGAGGTGGCGTGCGTGAACATCAACGGCGCCAACCGGCTGGGGTCCAACTCCCTCACCGAGTGCCTGGTCTTCGGGGCCCGGGCGGGGCGGGCCGCCGCGGACTTCGCCCGGGAGGAGGAGCCGCCGGCGTCGGAGGAGCTCTTCCGGGAGGCCCATCGGGAGGCCCACCGGATCCACCACGGGATCCTGGGGCGGGAGAGTGGAGCGGAGGGAGTGGCCTCCATCCGGGAGGAGCTCCAGGAAGTGATGGAGGAGGGAGCCGGGATCTACCGGGAGCGGGAGGGGATGGAGCGGTCCCTGGAGACGGTGCGGGAACTCCGGGATCGCCTGGGGAGGGTGGGCCTCCAGGACCGGAGCCTCACCTTCAACACGGAACTCACCGCCTACCTGGAGCTGGAGAACCTCCTGGACGTGGGAGAGGCCATCCTCCTGGCCGCCCTCCACCGGAGGGAGTCCAGAGGCGCCCACCAGCGGAGGGATTTCCCGGACCGGGACGACGAGGGGCACCTCCACCACTCCATGGTCCGCCTCGCCACCGGCTCCACCCCCACCGTGGAGACCCTCCCGGTGACCCTCACCCGCTGGCCCCCCGAGGAGCGGAGCTACGGCCAGGAGAAGGAGAGCTGATCCCATGCCCGACACCGTCACCCTGGAGGTCTTCCGCTATCGGCCGGAGCGCTCCCACGAACCGGAGCACGAGGCCTTCGAGGTCCCCTTCCGCCCGGACTGGACCGTACTGGACGGGCTCAATCACGTGAAGGACCACCTGGACGCCTCCGTCTCCTTCCGGTGGTCGTGCCGGATGGGCGTGTGCGGGAGCTGCGGGATGGAGGTGGATGGGGAGCCGGTCCTCACCTGCGCCACCTATCTGGAGGACTGCCTTCCCGGACCCATCCGCATCGATCCCCTCCGGGGCTTTCCGGTCATTCGGGACCTGGTGGGGGATATCTCCGACTTCATCACCAAGCTCCAGGCGGTGAAGCCCTGGGTCATCCCGGACGGAGAAGGGGAAGCGGACGCGTCCGGGAACGGAGGCGGGGGGACGGAGGGGGAGAAGCCCTTCCCACAGACCCCGGAGGAACTCGAGGCCTATATCGACTACAGCCACTGCATCAACTGCATGCTGTGCTACGCCGCCTGCCCCATCTACGAGCTCGAGCCCACCTTCCTGGGCCCGGCGGCCATCGCCCTGGGACAACGATACAACCTGGACTCCCGGGACCAGGGCGCCGACGAGCGGGCACCCGTCCTGGCCGCACGGGACGGGATCTGGCCCTGCACCTTCGTGGGGGAATGCTCCGCCGTCTGCCCCAAGGGGGTGGACCCCGCCGGAGCCATCCAACGCTACAAGGCCACGGCGGCGGCCCGCTGGTTCCGGTCCCTTCTCCCCGGGGGGACCCCGTGAGGCCCCCGGAGAACCCCCGCCACACCCCCTTCCACCCCCGGTGGCACCGGAGGGAGACCCCCCTCTCCTGGTGGAGCCGGAGGTGGGTCTATGTCCGGTTCATCCTCCGGGAGCTCACGAGCCTGGCGGCGGGGTACGCCGCCCTCCTCCTCCTGGCGGAGGTCTGGTTCGTGGGACGGGGACCGGAGGCCCATGCCGCCTTCCGGTCGTGGCTCGAGCACCCCGCCGTGATCCTCGTCCACGGGGCGGTCCTGGCGGCGATCCTCTTCCACGCCGTCACCTGGCTCCACCTGGCCCCCAAGGCGGTCCGGGTCCGGCTGGGAGAGTGGCGGGCCTCCCCCTCCCTGGTGCTGGCCCTGCACTACGGAGCCTGGCTCCTGTCGACCGCCCTCCTCGTGTTCCTGCTCCGGGGGACGGGATGATCCGGGGGCGGGAGCCCATGGCCTGGACCCTCTTCGCAGGGGGCGGGACCGCGGCGGCCCTCCTCCTTCCGGCTCTGTTCCTCCTCCTCTTCCTGGCGGCGCCCCTGGGGTGGGGAGTGGCCAGCGACCCCGAGGCCTGGGGGGATCTCCATGCGTCTCCCCTGGTCCGACTCCTCCTCACCGGCCTCCTCCCCCTCCTCTTCTTCCACGCCGCCCACCGCGTCCGCTACACCCTCTACGACGGACTCCAACTGCATCACCTGGACCGCCCCATCACCTGGATGACCTACGGGATGGCCTCGGTCCTCTCCGGCGTCGCGTTCCTCCTGCTCTGGATCCGCCTGCCATGAAATCGTCCCCTACCGCCGACCCGGTCGGCTTCGACCTTCCTCTCCGCTTCTCCCGTCCACTCCGCTGCGCCCTCCTCGCCCTCCTGGCTCTCCTCGTCTTCCTTCTTCCCGGGTGCGACGGCACCACCCTGGAGCCGCCTCCGGACCCCGTCACCTTCGACCTGGACTTCACGGCGGAGTCCCACGGCTGGGAGGCCGGGTTCTCCGACTTCCGTCCGCAGGACGAGGAGCAGATGGAACTGGCCAGCGGGCACGAACCCCTCCCCGCCGACGTGGAGGAAGAGGGGATCGGTCTCTTCGTGGGTGCCACCAACCGGAGCGACGACGTCTTCATGTACTGGACCGGACAGGTGGACGGACTGGAGCCCGGGGTGGTCTACGAGGCCCGCTTCCGGGTGGACTTCGCCACCGAGGCTCCATCCGGGTGCGTGGGCGTGGGCGGTCCTCCCGGTGAAGCCGTCCATCTGAAGACGGGGGCGACCCCGGTGCGCCCCGAACCCGTGGAGGAGAACGGGTACCTGCAGATGAACATCGACAAGGGGAACCAGCTCCAGGACGGAGAGGACGCCATCCGCATCGGAGACGTGGCCAACACCAACGAGGACTGCCTGGACTGGCGGTGGGAGATGAAGACGTTGGAATCGGCGGACCCCTTCGAGGCGAGGGCGGACGAGGAGGGATCCCTCTGGTTGCTGGTGGGGACCGACTCCGGCTTCGAGGCCCGCACGGAACTGTTCTACACCCGGTTCCGGGTGGAGCTGGACCCCCGCTGAGGGGCCGGCCGGGGGTCGGCCGTCAGAAGCGCCACTCCCTCAGGATGAGGAACCCCAGGACGCTGGCCCGGTCCGGGCGCACCTCGGAGAGGGTGGGAACGGAGGGGAGGAAGCGGGGCCGGAGGGTGGAGCGAACGACCCAGCCGTGCTCGGTCTGGTAGTCCACCCGCGCCCCGGGGTGGACGAACGTGGGGCGCGCCTGCCCCGAGACGAAGAGCCGGGGGGTCAGGTAGGCCCCTGCCTCCACCTCGGTCCCCCTCAGCAGATCCCCCAGCTCCCCGGTGGAGAGCTCGGTGGGGAGATCGGCCGGGACGATGTGGATGACATCGAGCCCCAGGGCTCGGGCCACCTCGGCCTCCAGTTCCGCCACCAGCGCGTCCATCCCCACGGCGGCGAAGCTCTGGGCGGCCCGCGCCGCCACCGCCCCCACCAGCGGCCCTCCGGCGGACCCCTGTCCCGTCAGCCCGCTTCCCTGGCTCCGGAGGAGGGAGCCGGCCTCCCGGCCGAAGACCATGAAGCTGAGGAGGTCCGTTTCCGAAAGGGGAGGCTGGGCGGTGCTCTCCAGCTCTGTGTCCAGCTCCGTCAGGCTTCCGTCCACGATGATCCGGATGTCGAAGCCCTCCCGCCCCGCCATGTGGACCTCGTGCTCGGCCACGAGGCGGATGAGGGGGTCGAAGGTGGTCTCCGGGGTGAAGATGATGGAGGCCCGGGAGAGGTCGAAGCGACGTCCCATGAAGGCGTACTCCCCCCGGTCCGACCCGATGGTACCGTCCAGGCGGAGGTTCCGGGGGTCGATCCCCGTCATCTCCACCCTGAGCGGTCCCACCTCCGGAAGGGTGCGGAGCTCGATGTTCGCCTCCTGGGAGCGGAGCCAGACCTCGCGATCCACATGGACCTCCAGCGCCAGCTCCAGCTCCTCCAGGAAGGGGGAGGTTTCGATGAGGGCGTCCCGGAGAGCCAGGAGGCGGGCGTCCTCGATCCGAGCGAAGGTGGCGGGATCCGCCAGGTCCAGGGGTCCGGGATCGGCCAGCTCCTCGGTCTCGGGGATCCGGATCACTCCCCTGCGGGCTCGGACCAAGCCGGCCAGCTGGAGCCCTTCGAAGGGTCCGGAGGCCTCCAGGTCCGCATCCACCTGGAGACTCAGTTCCCGGGTGTCCATGATCCGGCTGTTCCGGGCCTCCAGGCGGAGATCCACCTCCGGTTCCGCCATCCCCGGGACGCCCACCCTCCCCTCCACCCGGATGGGTCCCCGGCTCCAGGCCACCAGGGAGTCCACCTGGACGGTCCCGCCGTCGAAGGAGAGGGAAGCGGCGGCGTCCTGGAAGCGGACCCCCAGCGGTTCCACGTAGGCCGTGGGGAGCTCCGCCCGGAGGGCCCCGTCAAGCGCCGGTTCCTGGAAGGTCCCCGTGAGGCGGATGTCTCCCTCGGCCACTCCGGCGGTGGACTCCAGCCCCTCCACCAGGGTGGCCAGGACACCGAGGTCCATGGAGTCCAGACGGATCCGGGCCTCGATGGGCCCCGGAAGGAGCCGGTCCTCCGGATCGCCCAGGACCGTGAGGTCCACGGGAAACCGCCCCTCCAGGAGGAGGACCCGCTCCCCCGTCTCCCGATCCAGGAGCTCCCCGTCGAGCTCCGCCTCCCTCTCCCGGTACTGCGCCGCCACCCGGGCCTCGGGGAGGGACCGGTCCTGGAAGCGGAGCTGGCGGACGCCCAGTTCCGCCTCCACCTCCGGACTCGTGAGGGAGCCCCGGAGGGGGAGGTCCAGCTCCACCCGGGCCCGGAGATCGTCCCGGATTCGGAGCAGCTCGAGGACGTGGCCGATCTCGAATCCCTGCACCCGGACGTCCAGCGCTCCCTCCCCTTCCCGGGGGAGGTGGCCGTCCACGGTGAGGACGGGCCGGGGTGGGTCGTCTCCCATCCGGCCCGGGCGATCTCCTTCCCGAAGAGGCTCCCCCGGCGGCGGAGCCTCGGGTTCCTCGACCGCGGCTTCCTCGAGGGGCCCCGGGAGGCGGGCGAACTCCCATAGCCGGAAATCCCGTACCTCGAGTCCCTGGGGGTCCCAGAGGAAGGTGGCGGGCTCCGAGGTCCGGAGCTCCGCCTCGGGGAGCACCACCAGGAGATCGTCAAGTCGGGCGCTGGCGACCCCTTCCTGGACCTCCCAGCGGAGACCCGTGGCGAGGCGGGTCCCCGGATCCTGCCGGAGGCGGAGCGAGAGGTCGCCGGAGTGGAGCCTCTCCTCCTCGGCCTCCTCCCCCTCCACCGGCTCACCGCGATAGTCCGCCTCCACCTCCAGCTGCTCGTAGACGAGCCCTGCCACCAGGAGGCCCTCCACCCGGGCCATGAGGGAGGCCTCGGGGTTGGGAGTGCCGAGCCCTTCCACCGCGTGCTCCACGAGGGCCCGATCCAGACGGTGCCCGGCCACCAGGAGTTCCTCCGCCCGGATGGCCCCTTCTCCCTCCAGCACCCCCAGGTGCCCCTGGAGGGTCCCTTCGGCCCTCACCCATCCCCGCAGCGCGTCCCGGTGGATCCCCACGAGGAGGAGGGTGTCCGGGGGGGGCGGGGGCTCCGGTACTTCCCCGGTGGCCAGGTATTCCACCTGGCGAGCCCGAGCCCCCTCCAGGAGCTGGCGTCGCCGGGCATCGGCCGCCGCTCCCCGGACCAGGGGCTGAGGCTCCACGATCCCCGGCTCCGGCTCCGGGAGGAAGGGAGCCAGGGCCGAAAGGGAGTCCACCTCCACCTGGTATTGGAGGGTCCCAACCCGGTCCTCCACCAGACCCAACCCTCCCTCGGCCTGGATCCGGGTGGCCGGGAGCCGCAGGGTCAGGGGACGGAACTCCACGAGGCCCTCCTCCAGGGCGAGGTCGGCGTCGAGGAGGCGGGGTCCCGGCGAGCGATCATCCTCCACCTCCACCCGCAGCCGGGCCATGGCCGACCGGAGGTCCATCCCCCGGCCCGAGCCCTCCAGGGTTCCCCGGAGGGCGGTCTCCTCCCCGGTGATCCGCGTGAGGGCGGCCAGGTTGATCCCCTGGAGCGCCACGGAACCCTCGAAGACGGGCTCGGCTCCCCGTCGATCCAGCCGCCCCCCACCCCGGATCCATCCCTCCCCCGAGAGGGCCAGCTCCGCCTCCGCCCGGAGGTCCTCCGGGGTCCCCCGGGCCTCCAGGCGGCCCCTCACACGGGCCCCGGGCTCCAGGGCGGGAACCAGCCCTCCCTCTCCCCCCAGCGCCCCCAGGGAGAGGGGGAGGAGCTCCGCCTCCACCCATCCCTCGGGCCCCCCGGCCGTGGCCAGCTCCCCCCGGGCCTCGAACCGGGAATCCCCCTCCCCATGGAGGTGCTCCAGATGGGCGGCGAACTCCATCCCCCGCTCCATGGGGCCGTCCAGGCGGATGGCGCCGGCCACGGCTCCCTCCATGGGGATCTCCCCGGCGAAGGCCTCCAGCACGGGGATCTCGGTCGCCTCCAGCGTCACCCCGAACCCATGGAAGGCGAGGCCCTCCGCCAGGGAGAGGCCACCGTCGGTGGCGACCCGGGCGTCCCCCACCCCGGGCTGCACCAGGGCCCAGTCGCTCCGGAGCTGGAGCACGCCGGAGAGCGTCCCGTCCAGGACCGCCCGCCCCTCCACCCGACCTGCGCCAGGGGCCTCGGGAACCAGGGCGGTGACGGCGTCCCAGTGGAGGGGGTCGGTCTCCACCACGAACCCGGTGAGCTCCGTGTCCTCTGGCTCCGGTGACAGGCGAAGCGCCCCTTCGGCCAGGATCCGGCTCCGCAGCCCTCCCTCCGGGACCACGTCCAGGAAGAGGTCCAGCTGGAGGGCCGGGGGGGAGGACCCGTCCGCCGCCGCACCCTCCGCCAGCGGTGCGGCCACGACATGCCCTCCCAGGGCGGCGTGGCGGTCCACCGGAAGCTCGGGGACGAACTCCTCCAGGAACCGGGTGTCCAGGTCGCTGAACCGGAGGTCCGAGGCCAGGTGCTCCAGGAACCCGTCCATGGCCACCTCTGCGTGCCCCACGACCCGTCCGCCGCCCACCCGCAGATCCACCTCGTCGATCCGGGCGTGGAAGGCGGGCGCCTCCAGACGCACCCATCCCTCCAACTCCCCTTCCACCTCGTCGGGGAGGTCCGGTTGGACGAAGCGGAGATCCGGAAGGCTCAGGGGACGGGCGGAGAGGCGGGCCTCGAGCTCCCCCGTCTCGGGGTCCAGGCGGGCGTCCGCCCACAGCCGCGACCCGGGGAGGGCCAGCTCCACACCCTCCAGGACCAACGCCTCGCCCGACGCGTCCAGCTCCCCCGACAGCTCCAGGATCTCGGCGGGGGGCGCCCGGAAGAGCTGGGCCCGGCCCTCCATGGAGGCCACCTCCACCGAGGGCGCAGCCACCTCGGGGTGCGCCACGGTGATCCGGGGGATGGACGCCCGGTCGGGGTGGAAGCCCATGACCTGCTGCACCCCTCCGGGCACCTCCTCCAGGATGGGGAGTCCCTCCCCGGCCAGGGCCTCGCGGCGGAGCTCCTCCCGAGCGGGGGCGGGGAGCTCCGGATCGGGCTCCCACTCGGTCCGGATCATGACCCGGCCGTTCTCCAGCGTGACGTTTCGGAGCTCCACCCAGCTTCCCCACGCCCCCTCACCGGGCAGATCGGGGTCGGCCTCCTGGTCCGTGGGGAAGATGCGGAGGAAGTTCCACTCCTCCCCCGGAGGCTGGTCCAGGACCACCTCCGGATCCCGGAGGATGAGTTCGGTCAGGATGACCCGTCGGCGCAGGAGGCCCCGGAGGTCGTACGCCACCCCCACCTCCCGGGCCTCCACGAAGGGACGCCCCTCCCGGTCCCTGAGGCGCACGCCCTCCAGGGCGAAGCGCCCCAGGAGGTTCCCCGTGAGGGCGGCCACCTCCACCTCCCCTTCCACCACCTCCGCCACCTGCTGGACCACGATCCCCCGCACCCGGTCCCGGCCCCAGGGGGTGTTGGTGAGGATCAGGACGGCCCGGACCCCCAGGGCCAGGACCACACCCAGCCCCGAACCGGCCCAGAGGGCCCCTCGGCGGATCCGACGGGCCGCCGACATCAGAAGGCCTCCCCGATGGAGAAGTGGAGGGTGAAGCGGCCCAGGATCCGGCCCAGCCTCCCCCGCTCGGCCAGCGGGTCGTGTCGCCGGAGGGTCTCCAGCACCACCAGCTCCCGCTCGGCGATCTCGCCGTTGTCCCCCTCGGGGGTCTCCGTGACCACGGGAAGGTTCGCCCGCTCCCGCCCCTGGATCCCCAGGTCGATGCGGATGGGGCCGGCCGGCGAGGCGAATCGGACCCCGAAACCGGGGGAGAGGCCGAACGCGGCGTCCTGCACCAGGTCCCGGAGCCTCCCTCCCACCAGGGCCCCGTCCACGAAGGCGGCCGCCGTGAGGGTCCCCAGGGGAAACCGGTACTCGAGGCCCGCCTCCACCACCGAGGTCCCCCCCACGGGTCGGGAGAAGAACGCCCCCGGGGGAGCCAGGTTGGGATCACAGGTGCGGTCCCTGATCTCCTCCGGCAGGCAACGGTCCTCCTCCAGCAGGATCTCCACGGGGACGGTGAGGACCCTGGGCCCCAGCTGGTTCTCCCCATAGCCCCGGACCGATCGGGAGCCCCCGGCGAAGAAGCGCTTCCGGGGGTGGACCACCCCGGGCTCCTCTCCCGTGAGGATGGGGTCCTCCCCCGGGGCCTCCCGGGGTCGTACCCACCCCGCCCGGAGGCGGCCCGCCAGGAGATGGCCGGGCCACTGCACGAACGAGCGGTAGTAGGTGGCCTCCCCCGACGCCCGGTCGTACCCGAAGTCGGAGAGGGTGAAGGAGGAGGCGTGCTCCACCCCGACCCGGGCCCGGTATCCGGTGGTGGGCGCCAGCGGATGGTCGCTCCGGTCCAGGTGGAGGTCCAGGCTCACGGGAGAGAGGGAGTGACGCCCCCGGAGGACCTCCAGGAAGTCGGGGGTGCACACCCCCACGTTCACGCAGAAGTACACGTCTCCCGCCTCCGTGCGGACCAGCTCGTAGCGATACGCCAGACTCAGGGGAGCCCGGAAGGCGAGCCGCCGGGTGAGGGAGAGCTCGCCGCCGTACCCCTCGTCCACGGCGACGGCCGGAACCAGGGACCGGTGACTGAAGAGGCTCAGCCCCACCGTATTGCGGGCCCCCCGGAAGTGGGGCTGGGCGAACTCCCCGCTGAGCTGCCAGGTGGGCCGATGGAAGGAGTCCCGGTCCAGGGGGCCCAGTTCGGTGGGGAGAACGTCGCGGAAGATGCCCCGCCCGCTGAGCCGGCGGGCCAGGAGGTTCCCCGTGGTGGCCCGCAGGTCCAACCGGCGTCCAGCCCCCTGCCAGTTGTAGTGGGTGTACCGGGCCTCCAACTGACCGAACTCCAGGGTGTTCAACCCTCCTCCCACCCGGCCGAGCCGCGGGGGGGCCTCCCGCACCCGGATCTGCACCGTCTTCGCGCTGTCCGGCTCCTCGGGAACGGGGATGTGCACTTCGTGGAAGAGGTTGGTGTCGAAGAGGGTGCGGCGGCTCTGCCGGAGGAGGGGGAGGGTCAGGACCTCGGTATCCTCCAGGAGGAGCCCCCTCCGGATCGTCTCGTCCTCCACCCCCTCGTTCCCTTCGATCTCGATCCGGCGGACCGTGGAGCGGGGACCGGGATCCACGCTCACCCGGACCCGGGCGACGCCCTCCACCCTGACCTCCTCCTCCACCCGGGCGTCCAGGTATCCCTCGTCCCCGAGCCGTTCCTCCAGGTAGGCCACCGCCTCGTCCAGGACGTTCAGGTCGAAGGGGCGACCCTCCGCGGGCCAGGGGATCCGCTCCAGGGTACGCCGGGAAAGGACGTCCCGGGTGTGCTCCACCTCCAGACGGTCCAGGAGGGTGGGGGGGCCCTCGTCGATGCGGAACCGGACCCGGGCCCGGCCATTCGTCTCCGCCACTCCCGTGGACACCGTGGCCTCCCGGAACCCTGCGCGGAAATACGTCACCAGGATCCGGAGCTCGTCGGAGGGGAGGACCTCGGGGTCCAGGCGGTGCCGCTCCGTGACCAGGTCCCAGTCCCCGAGCCAGCAGACGGGCTGCATGAGGAGTCCGCGGCATCGGGTGGGACGGGTGACGATGTTCTCCTGGAGGGACTCCCCGTCCACCGCCCGGGTCCCGTCGAACGCCACGTCGTCCACCAGCCGGCCGCGGAGCTCCTCCGGGGACTGGAGTCCCCAGGCGCCACTCGGCCACGCCAGCGCCAGGAGCGCCGCCAGGATCCCCACCGACCGCCTCACCTTCCCCATGGACCTCCTCGTATCCTGGTGATCAACGCCCGTGTTCCGGGCCCGCGTTCCGGCATGGCGCGTTCCGGCATGGAAGGAACGATGCCGGATCCGTGCCGGGATCCGGCGAACGGTCCACCCGGGCGCATCGGTAGGGATGTCGTTTCAGCCTGTACTACATGCACACCGGAGGGCTGGAGGTTCCACCCCCCGCGTTTCCATCCGGAGCGGTGCACACCCCCGGCGAGACCGTCGGCCCTCCCCTCAGGGTTGGATTTCCTGGAATGCCGGTTCCGCAGGGCGCGTCCGGTCCGGGCGCGGATCCGCGTCGGTACGGGGGCATGGGGCTTGCAACCCCGACCCCTGGAGACGGTGGCCGGAGGAGCGGAAACGCCTCCGGCCATCTCTTCGAGCTCTGAACGGAACCCTACGAAACGGGAGGAACCCACGGTGACCGACATGACCCCCAGGGACCGGCTCCACGCGGCGGTGGACCGGGTCAATGAGACGGCGCGGCAGATCCGGGAGTCCTCGGTCCGGCTCGTGGACCGGAACGGACGCGCAGGGGAGGAGGGGGGCGGAACGGCCGAGCGGGCCGCCCAGGTCCTGTCCCTCCTCTCCGATTCCCTCGAGCGAGCCGGCGAGAGCGCCATGGCGTCGGGGCTGGTGCTCCGGGACCGGGGACGGGACGCGGCCCAGGCCGTTTCCCGGAGCGAGCGGGTCCTCCGGAAGGGTGGGTTCCGGGGCGCGGCGGTCCGGGCCGCCACCCACCCCCGGCGAGGCGCCTACCTCGTGGCGCTGGGGGCCGGAACGGCCGTCGCCCTCCTCCTGGTTGGCTTCGGGGTCAGGCGGGGCGGCGGAGACGGTGGGGACTGAAGGCGGACCGTCCGCCCCCCCCGGGATCTCTTGCAGCGCTCTAGTGCTCCGCGAGCCAGCCCCGGAGGGCCGGGAGGGACACGGGCTTGCGGAGGACCGCGTCGAAGGGGTCTCCGCCGGTTCCCGCTTCCTCCGGGGGGCGACGGGTCACCGCCAGGAGGGGGAGATCCTCCCGGCGCTCCCGGAGGCGGGAAGCCAACTCCACCCCGTCCATTCCCGGCATCTCCAGGTCGGTGATCACCACATCCGGTCGGACGGCGCTCTCCCGTTCCAGGGCTTCCCGTCCGTCCCTTGCCTCCACCACCTGCCACCCCTCCATCTCCAGGGCATGGCGGAGGACCGCCCGACCCTCGGGGTCGTCGTCCACCACCAGGGCCCTGGGGGCCGGGTACGACCGCGGCTCAGAGCTCATGCTTCCTCCGGCGGCGCCAGAGGGTGGTGGTGGAGATCCCCAGGACGCCGGCCGCCTCCTGCACGGAGTCGGTGGCCTCGAGGACGCGACGGATGTGGATCTTCTCCATCTCGTTCAGGGTGAGGAGGCGCCAGTCCCCGGGGGCCGTCTCCTCGGACGCACTCCCCGACACCGGCTGGGGAAGGAGTTCGGGGCCCACCTCCCGTCCCCCGCACAGGATCACGGCACGCTCCACCGCGTTCCGGAGCTCCCGCACGTTCCCCGGCCAGTCGTAGGTGGTGAGCAGGTCCTGGGCGTCCCCCGTGAATCCCTCCACCTGCCGCCGGTTCTCCTCCCCGAACCGGTGGAGGAAGAGCCGGGCCAGGGGCAGGATGTCGGAGGGCCGTTCCCGGAGGGGCGGGATACGGACCTCGATGACGTTGAGGCGATAGAAGAGGTCCTCCCGGAAGTGGCCGTCCTGGATCTGGGACCGGATGTCCCGGTTCGTGGCCGTGAGGATCCGCACGTCCGAGCTCCGGGTCTCCGTGCTCCCCACCCGCTCGTAGGTCCGATCCTGGATGAACCGGAGGAGTTGGGGTTGGATGGAGAGGGGCATGTCCCCGATCTCGTCCATGAACAGGGTTCCCCCCCGGGTGGTCTCGATCCGACCCCGGTGGGCCCGCACCGCTCCGGTGAATGAGCCCCGCTCGTGCCCGAAGAGCTCGCTCCGGAGGAGATCCTCGGACAGGGATGGACAACTCACCACCGCAAAGGGCCCCTCCGCCCGTTCGCTCCACCGGTGGATCGCCCGGGCCACGACCCCCTTCCCCGTGCCGCTCTCCCCCAGGAGCATGATGTTCGCCGAGCTGGCGGCGGTGCGTCGTGCCAGCTCCAGGACCTTGCGCATGGCCGGATCCGAGCTGGTGAGGAGGGAGGGCTCGGTGGCCCGCTCGGCGTCCTCCTGCAGGGAAGCGGCCTTCCACTCCCGCCGGCGGATGACCAGGAGCTTCTCCACCAGGACCCGGACCTCCGCCGGGCGGAAGGGCTTCGGGAGGTAGTCCACCGCCCCCGCCCGTACGGCCTGGACGGCGGACTCGATGGAGGCGTAGGCCGTCATCAGGATGATCTTGAGCCAGGAGGCCCGCTCCAGTAGCTCCGGGATGAGCTCCGTCCCGGGGGCCCCGGGGAGCCGGAGGTCCACGAAGGCCACGTCGAAGAGTTCCCCATCGAGGGCCGCAAGGGCCTCCTCTCCCGTGGCTACGCTCTGGACCCGGTGGGGGGTGTCCACCAGGCACTGCTCCAGGGCCTTGCGGGTCAGCTCTTCGTCGTCCACCACCAGCACGTGGAGCGACTCCGACTCGGGGACAGATGACATCGCTTTCGTCTGCGCTGGGGGAGATGCGGTCCGGCTGCCCCCGGGTTCCCGGACATCGGGCCGGGAGGGGACGTCCCCGGGGGGCGGATCCACGGAACGGCGGGCATGGCCCACACCCCGGGAGGTGGAGCGCATCATTCCTCGACCACGATCCGATCCGGGGCCGCGGCCCCTTCCTCCATGGGCGTGCCTCCCTCCCCTCCATGGGCGTGCGCACGGCCGCCGGGGAGTCCTCCACCGAGCCTTCTGGACCTCAGAGGTGGAAGGACCGGTCCACCTCCACCCCCCGACGGACCAGGAAGGTTCCATCCGTGTGCCCCTCAAGGGCTGCGGGAAGGAGTGCGGGAAGGGTTGCGGGAGCGTTCCGGCAGGTACCCGGGCGCGGACCGCCGGATGAAGCTGTGATGGCATCGGTCCCCCAGGATGTGTCGGGGCTCCGTTTCACGGACGAGGTCCTCGGGATCGCGGTGGCTGAAGACGAGCCGGTGGCTCCGCGCCTATCCCGTGAGGAGGAAGGTGACCTTCAGGTTGACGCGGAACCTCGTCACCTTTCCGTCCTGGACCTCTGCGGTGGACTCCTTCACCCAGGCACTCTGGATGTTGTCGACGGTGCGGGACGCCCGTTCGACGCCCTGGCGTACGGCATCGTCGAAGGACTCGGTGGATGTGGCTGAGATCTCGATGACCTTGGCGACGGTCATGATGGTTCCTCCCTGGGGTTGCCTTGGAATGGTGGGACCGCAAAGGATCCGGCGCCGCACCCGACGCCTGGGCTCCCAGGGAGCGTGCAGGATCCGTTCCGGCGCTGCGGGCGGGAAGTGGGGGGTGGCCCGGGGCCGCCACGCCCACCGGAGGACCGGAGGAGAGGGACGGGAAGATGACGGCGGCCCCCGCACCGTCTTCCGATACGGCATTTCACGGCCTGCGGGGTTGAAACGCCGGGAGGGACCCGGGGCGCCCGGGCGGGGGGCTCCGTCAGGCGTCGGTCCGTGGACCGGAGGCCGGAGACGCCACGGGGACCCTGAGGTGGAAGGTGGCGCCGACACCGGGCGCGCTCTCCAGGCGGGTCTCCCCGCCCAGCTGCTGGATGGCTTCCCGGACGATGGCCAGACCCAATCCGCTTCCGGCCGGCCGGTCGCCGGGAACGCCTCCCCGCTGGTGGTACTGGAAGATCCTCTCGTGCTCCTCGGGGGCGATCCCGATACCGTTGTCCGAGACCGTGACCTCGATCCGGGATTCCTCCTCCCAAGCGGCCAATTCGACCCGGGCGTCGGGGCGCTCGGGGTCGGCATACCTCACGCCGTTCAGCAGGAGGTTGGAGAGGATCAACCGGAGTCGGGCCGCCTCGATCCTCGTGGGGGGAAGGGGCTCCCGCACCTCCAGCCGGACCCCGTGCCGGCGGGCGAGGGGCTGGAGGCCCCGGACCACCTTGCGGGCCACCTCGGAGAAGGGGAGCGCCACCCCCACCCCCCATCCCTGCGCGTCCATGTAGGCGGTCACGTCGTCCACCGTGGTGAGGGCCCCCTCGATGCCTGCCGCCACCAGGGAGGTGACCTCCCTCCTTCGGGATGCATCCATTCCAGGGGACTCCTGCAGCAGTTCCACTCCGGTGCGGGCTGCGCCCAGCCGGTTCCCCAGCTCGTGGGACAGGATCTCCCCGAACCCCCACAGGGCGTCCCCGTATTCGCGGTGGCGGCGCCCCTCCAGATCCAGGTTCAGGCGCACGGTCTCCTTCACCATGGTGCGCATGGCCGTCCTCAGGGCCGCGGCTCCACGGGCAGGGGCCTGCCCCGCGGGGGGGGCGGACTCGGGGTCGGGGTCCCCCGATGCCCGGAACTCGGACAGGAGGAACTCCTCGATCTCCGCCAGGGCATCCAGGTTCTCCTCCACGGAGAAGCCCCGGGCCCGGAAGGAGAGGGCAAGCCTCCGGAAGGCGGGACGAAGGTGATCCGGGTCGGTGCCGGAAGGGTCGAGGGCCCAGTCGAATAGGTTGGATAGGATGGGGGCGATCTCCTGGCGGAGCGCCCCCGGGAAGGCAGTGGCCCCCGAGGCCTCGGCCTGGAGGGCGGTCCAGCGCTGGGGGAGGTCCGACGGGTTCATCATGAAGGAAACCACGCTTCCTTGCTGCGCGATGGACATCGGGCCACGGGTGGAGGGCGCTGAATCCTAGACGCGTGGCCGCCCGCCGGACAAGCCTGCCTCGCCCCTGCCTCGCTGGCACGCCCCCCCGGGCAGGGGAGCCGCCCGCAGGGGGCGGCCCCCCCCGCTCCCGAGGAACGGATGTTGCAAATCCTGTCCCATGGACACGAGGAATCCGGGGAGCCTCCGGGGCCCCGGACTCCGACGCGAGTGATTCACGAACCGGAGTCAGACCCAGGTGAAATGGAATGAACGCAATGAAGAGGACCGCGACCGTGACCATGACCCCCCTCATCCTCGGCGGGCTGCTCCTGTCCGGCGGCTGCGAGATGCCGGACCCTCCTCCCGAGATGGACATGGACAGGGAGGTGGAAGTGGAGACGCCGCCTGTGGTGGAGGAGGAGGTGGAACCGCAGGTGACGCAGGCCGTCGCCGACATCTCCCCCCTTCCCGGTGTCGACCACGACATCCGGGGCCAGGTGAGCTTCCACATGGCCTCCCAGGGGACGGCCGTCACCGCCCGGATCCGGGGACTCGATCCCCAGGGCGTCCATGGCTTCCACGTCCATCAGGGGACCGACTGCCAGGACCCCGGGGACCATCTCGCCCCCTACGACCATGATCACGGTGGACCCATGGATCCCCGGGACGATCGTCACAAGGGAGACATGGGGAATCTGGAGGCCGATGAGGAGGGCGTCGCGGAGTACGAGGCGACCCTCGTGAACGTCACCATGGACCAGCCTCCCACGGTCATCGGGCATGTGGTGGTGATCCACGAGGAGGCCGACGACATGGAGACCCAGCCGGACGGGGATGCAGGGGATCCGGTGGCCTGCGGGGTGATCCGCCTGGTGGGCCAGTGAGGGGCCCGGGTCCTCCCGCCGGGGGGACGGCTCGGGTCCTTTCCGCGGGACTCATCCTCGCCCTGGGGTTCGGAGTCACCTCGGGATGTGGTGACGCCCTAGGCGATCCCCCTCCGGAGGAGCCCACCGCCAACCGGGCGCTGATGACGGAGCGCCACGTCTTCACCGACGACATCGCCATGGAGCTCCGGGTCTCCCTGGAGGGACTGGATCCGAAGGCCGTGGAGATCGACGACGCGTCGCGCTACAAGGTGATGGAGGCCACGGTGGGACCCGGCGAGGTCCTTCCCTGGCACACCCATCCCGGTTCGGTGCTGGTGGCCGTCACCGAGGGCGAGTTGGTCTACGTCGACTCGGAGGACTGCGTGCGGCGCAGCTACCCCTCGGGAACGGCCTTCGCGGACCCGGGCCATGGCCACCTCCATACGGCCCTCAATCCCAGCGAGGAGTCGGAGACGGTGGTGGTGGCGACCTACCTGGGCGCACCGGCCACCGGCGAGTTGACCCTCCCGGCGGAGGAGGCGGAGAGCGCGGAGCTGGACGCTCGCTGCGACATCGACCGCTGACCGCCTTCCCCGGGATCGGGTGGGAGTTCCGGGCTGGCGCTGCCTCCCCCCACCCCGCTCCTGCCTACCCCAGGTCCGGCTGGGCCCCGAACCCCTCCCGATCCCGGCCTCCCCCTGGCCGGCGAGGTGAGGGTGGGAGCGGGTAGGTATAGAGCGATCCCTTCAGGAGCGTCCTGGCGGTGAGGTAGCTGACGAAGCTGGCCAACAGGAGATGCGGAAGGAGCCCCCACGCTCCGGACAGGGCGGCCGCCGTCGCCGCGGCGGTCAGGGGCGCATGCACCAGGCCGGCCAGGGCGGCGGCCAGTCCCAACAGGGCCAGGGTGCCGGGGTCCACCCCCGGCGCCAGCCAGCCGCCGGCCATCGTGCCCAGCAGGGCGCCGAGGGCGGTCCCCATGAAGAAGGCGGGAGCGAAGAACCCTCCCAGGAAACCGCTCCCGAAGCTCACGGCCAGGAGGGCCATCTTTCCCACGAGGAGGGCGGCGAGGAGGGCGGCCCCCTTCGCCTCTCCCCCCACCAGCGCCTCCGTCGTACCGTGCCCGGTCCCCAGGAGCTCCGGAAGGGCGAGCCCCACGAGGCCGAGGAGCAGCCCCCCCAGGGCGGGCTTCAGCCAGCGAGGGAGGGGGACGCCCCTTAGGAAGACCGACCGGAGTCCGTAGGCCAGGCGGATCTGGGCCACCGACAGGGCTCCGGCGAGCCCCCCCAGGACCAGGCAGAAGAGCCCCCCCCGCAAAGGGAGGAGCTCGAGGGGCCCCAGGGGGACGGCCAGATCCAGGTGGGGCTCCGGGGTGATCAGGGTCATCCCCGCCCACGCGGCCAGCGCGGCGGTTCCCACCAGGAGTGCGGCCCGGCTCCTCACCTGGACGGCGAAGACCTCGAGGGAAAAGAGGATCCCGGGCAGGGGGGAGTAGAGGAGGGCACTGATCCCGCCGGCGGCCCCGGAGGCCACCAGGGCGCGGACCTCGCCGTGGCCCAGTGCCGGCCAGCGCCCCACCCAGTGCCCCACCCCCCCCCCCGGGGGCCCGGGCCGGGGGTGCGGGGCCCCGGGGGGCCCCCGG
>JBJHCB010000005.1:0-3917 GCA_050485805.1 Gemmatimonadota bacterium
GGCCGAACCAGCCCACGCGGATCGTGGGGCTCCGGAGCACCCTCCACCTTCCCCGGGGGGTCCGCTTCACCGCCCGGGGGGAGTACCAGGGAGGCCACTACATCGTGGACGGGGCCTCGGCCAACATGGTGAACCGGGGGAGTGGAGCGCCTGGCTGCGAGGCGGCCTACCGGGTGGTACCGGTGGACGGATACGCCGGGGCGGACCTGGACGGGGTCCGGGCCATCGACCGGGTCCGCTGCTACCCCCAGGCGCTCCGCCCCGGGGTCTGGGTCTATCCCGCCGACTTCTTCAAGGTGCGGGAGCTCACGGTGCTGGCACCGGTGACGGCCTTCGTCCCCGGGGTCCGGAACGCCACCCTCACCCTCTCCCTGAGTAACGCCTTCCGCTGGACCAACGACGAGTTCCTGGCTTTCGATCCGGAGATGGTGTCAAGCCGGGAGACGACAAGCAGCCTCGCCAGCGGAATCACAGAGCACGCCCCAGCCCCGGCTCGCCTTGCGGCGTCTCTCCGGGTCACCTTCTGACGGCGGGATGATCACGAATATGAATACTGATATTGATTCGCGTCACGAGTCCCCCGCCCGTCACGAGTCCCCCGCTCGTCACGGATCCCTCGCTCGTTACGGATCCCCCGCCCGTTACGGATCCCCCGCTCGTTACGGCCCCCCCGCCGGTGACCCTTCCCGATTCCGGCTCCCGTCCGGGGCGCGGAATGCCCTCTTGGGGGGTCTCGTGGCGTTCGCCCTGGCGGCCTGCGACTTCACGGTCACCAACCCGGGGCCGATGCAGGACGCGGCCCTGGACGACCCGGCCGCCTACGAGGGGCTCGTGACGGGGATGGAGCAGACCCTGAGCTCGGCTCTGTGGAGAGTGGCCTTCGTCACCGCCGAGGTGAGCCGGGAGTACGTCCAGGGAGGCCGGATCTTCACCACCAAGCTCCCCATCACCCCGGGTCAACTCACCCGGGAGGACATCGGCTCCGAGTACTGGAACCAGTCGGTCCGCGCCCGCTGGGTCGCGGAAGACGGGGTCCGGCGCTTCCGGGAGCAGCTGCCGGACTTCGGGAGTTCCCCCCTGGCCGCCCGGGCCCTCCTGCAGGTGGGATTCGCCAACCGGCTCCTGGGGGAGAACTTCTGCGAGGCCGTCCTCGACGGCGGTCCGCCGCAGGACCGTTCCGCCTACCTGGAGCGGGCGGAGACCGCCTTCGGAGAGGCGCTGCAGGTTGCGGAACGGGCCGGGGACGCGGCCCTGGTCCATGCGGCCCGGGCCGGGCGGGCCACCGTGCGGGTCCACCTCGGCGATTGGGACGGAGCGGTGTCCGATGCCGCGGCCGTTCCGGTGGATTTCCGCCTCCTGTCGCCGTTCCACGCCGCCCAGCTGGACCAGTTCAACGGGGTGTTCTACTCCAACGCCAACGAGCCCTTCCGGACCCACTCGGTGGTGGGGACCTTCTACGAACCGTACTACCTCGAAACGGGAGATCCCCGGGTGGCGTGGGGAACCAGCGAAAGCGTGCCGGTCGCCGAGTTCCCCAACGTCCCCTGGTACTTCCAACTGAAATACCGCTCCCGAGCCGACGACATTCCCCTGGTTACCGGCCGGGAGCTTCGCCTGGTGGAGGCCGAGGCCCGGCTCCGCGCGGGGGATGCGGGGGGGGCCCTCTCCCTGCTGAACGCCGTGCGAGGCTCCGTTGTGAGCGATGTCTCCGGCGTCCCCCTAGAGGCGCTTCCCTCATCGGTGGGCCTCGACGAGGCCTGGGGATTCCTCAAGCGGGAACGGGCGCTGGAGCTGTGGCTCGAGGGACGGCGACTGGGAGACCTCCGCAGGTGGGTGGAGGAGGGGACGCCTGGCGCCATGGAGGACGTGTCCGACCGGGTGCGTCTGTGCATCCCCATCGCCCAGTCGGAGATCACCACCAATCCCAACATCTCCTCGGATCATCCCGATCCGGTGAATCCGCTCTTTCGAGGAGGGTGACGGCCACGCGAGCGGCCCCGGGGGTGGAGCCCCGGGGCCGCCTGCCCCCGCCTGTCATCCGAGCCTCGGACCGGAAGGACCCGGTCCGAGGCAACGGCTCCGGGCGGCGCCCGCCATCGGCAGCGCCCGGCCTCCGGAAAGGCCAGCGTCCGGGGGATGGGGTCGCGGGCGTCATTCCGCGTCCGGGGGCCAGGGGCGGGAGGGGGTCCCGGGAGATCGACGTCCGGCACCCGAGGAGCCGGTGACGGGGGTGGAGGGGGTCGGACCCCGGTAGGAAATCCGCCAATGAACCGGGGTCCTCAGGTGGTGTTGGTGACTTGCATACCGGGACGGTAGAAAACTCACCGCTGGCCGAAGCCTTGCCGCCCCCGATGGTGATCTGACGACCGTTCTGGTAGGGAGATCACCAATGCCGCGCTCGAACGCCTGCGACTGGTCCGTTCGGACCCCCCGGGGCGACCGGTGGACCAGAGCCGGCGACGCATCGGGTACCGCCAGGGGAGGGGGGGACGAGGCCCTGGCCCAGCGCACCCCAGCAGATCGGGCGGACGGCGCTCCCGCCCAACGGACCCCAGCGGACCGGGCGGACGGCGCTCCCGCCCAACGGACCCCAGCGGACCGGGCGGACGACGCTCCCGCCCAACGGACCCCAGCGGACCGTGCGGACGACGCCCACGCCCAGCGTGCCGGGCGGCCTATGGACGGACCGCGGCAGTCCTGGGGGCAGCCGGTGGACGGCCCAGGGACGGCCTACGGGCCGCCTGGGAGCCGCCTGGGGGGCATAGGGGCTGCCCCTGGGGTGCCCAGAGACAGCCGACCGCCTGGAGTTAGCCGGTGGACCGCCCGTGGACAGCCGGCGGCGGACGGCCTGGCGACAAGCTGGGACATCCTGGCGACAGCCTATCGACCCCCTGGGGCCATGTCGGGCTGGAACATGATGTGGGCCCGGGGCGTGCCCGGATCCATCAGCCAGGGGGAGCCGCGCGCGGGGCGGGTGGACAACCCGGTGGACTCAGCGGTGGCAAAGGGGACGTAGATCACGAAAAAGCCGGGGGCTTCGGTGACCTCCCCGGTGGCGGGGTCCCAGCCCTCCGGGGAAGCGGTGCGTTGGTAGAGGGCTGCGGGGAAGGAGGGCATCGCCAACCGGCCCTCCTCGATCTCCTGGTTGCGCAACTCCTGCACCCGATCGCCGTGACCCTCCCTCCGGAGCTCGCGCCCCCGAGCCATGAAGGGCTCAAGGGCGGCATGATAGCAGGCTGAGTTGGCGAGGTTCCGGCCCAGGTCCAGGGTCAGGAGGCAGATGAACTCACCGTCCACCTCCCGCAGGGGTCTCAGATCCAGACCTTCCTCGCCTTCACGCAGGAAGACCGAGGCTCCCTCCCGGAACTCCGGTGGCAGGGTCTCCACCGCGAAGCGGACCTGCCACTCGGACTGGAGTGCCTCCTGACGGCCTTCCAGGTCCCCGAACCCCGGAAGGAGGGGACCGAGGCATAGCACCGGGAGCAGGAGCACGGCCGCCCGGGGGAGGGTTCGACGGAGGGGCCCCGGTCCGCGGGGCAAAGGGGCACGGGATGGGGGAGAGGTCAGTCCGGCGCAGCCCATCGGGGGGGCCTCCTTGGGTTCGGGAGGACGGCGGAGCGGCTGCCCCAACCTTGAGGGGGGAGGGATCTTCCGCAATCCCGAGGAGCCGGTAGGACCCGTGCCGGATCGAGCGCACACCACGCCGCAGCGATCCAGGGCTTGGCCGGGACCCACGGACCTACTCGGGCCGATGCCCGGGCGCTCCTTCCAGAGGCGATGCCCCGGCGCTCCTCCCGGGGCCGATGCCCGGGCGCTCGTTCCAGAGGCGATGCCCGGGCGCTCCTCCCGGGGCCGATGCCCGGGCGATCCTCCCGGGGGCGATGCCCCGGCGCTCCTCAGGCCCCGCCTGCCCCACC
>JBJHCB010000005.1:3927-22942 GCA_050485805.1 Gemmatimonadota bacterium
GTCCCGGGTTCCCTTCCGGATGGCCTCCTCGCACAGGAGCCGGGCCGTGTCCCGGATGTGGGGACTGGTCCGCACCACCGCCTCGATTCCAGCGGCGTTCAGGACCCCGTGGATCCCGTCGGAGCAGAGGACCACCACGTGGGGGCGCTCGGCGGACCCTCCCGGGAAGAGGTCCACCTCGACCTCTTCGCTCCCTCCCAGGTTCCGGGTGATGGCGCTCCGCCACGGCGACCGCAGCGCCTCCTCCTCGGACATCTCGCCCGAGGCCACGGCCTCCGCCACGAAGGAATGGTCCTGCGTGAGCTGCCGGATCCCGTCCGCGTCCACCACGTAGGCCCTACTGTCACCCACGTTGGCGACGGAATACTCCTGGGGGTCACGGAGGAGGGCCACCAGGGTCGTGCCCATCCCGTCCAGGCGCGGATCCGCCTTGGCGGCCTCCCGCACCCGGGTGTTCGCCACCTGCGCCGCCTCCACCAGGGACGCTCCTTGCTCCAACTCGCTGGCCAGGGTGTCCAGAGCCAACCGACTGGCCACTCCTCCTCCCTCGTGTGAGCCCATTCCGTCGCAGACCGCGGCGAGCTCCCGGCGACCGGGTAGGCTTCGCACCACCACGGCGTCCTGGTTCAGCGCCCGGAGGGCCCGGTCCGTATGCCAGGAGCTCCGGGTGGCCAGCCGGTCCTGTCCCTGGGGTTGGCGGAAGAGGAAGACCACCTCTCCCATCTCCACCCGGTCCCCGTCCTGGAGCTCCACCCCGTAGACCTCGGAACCCAGGGATCGCCCGTTCAGGACGGTGGGGTTTGTGGCGGAGTGGTTCCTCAGGGTCCAGACACCTTCCTCGAACGTGAGCTCCCCGTGGAGCCGGCTGACGGTGGGGGAGTTCAGGCGGACGTGCCTATGGGCCGGACCCTCGCTCCGGCCGAAGGTCATCTGGGCCGGGGCGCCCGGGACCCGCACGAAGCGGATCTCCTCTCCCCGCCCGGCTTCGGACTCGATGACGAAGCGCCCGGGGAGCAGTTGCAGCGTGCCCTCGGCAGCGCGCTCGAAGCTCACGGGCCCGGCTTGGACCGTCTCGGACGGGACCTCGGGGGGGCTCCCAGGCGCGGGAGGAGGACCCGAGGGGATGGCCTCCGCTGGAGGAGGGGGCGAGAGAGAGTCATCCGAGGGAAGGGCCTCGGAGGCGGAAGGGGCCGAGGGTGGGTGGGGGAGCGCCGGCCCGGCGGGATCCGCAGGGGAAGGCGGGGGCGCAGGGGAAGGCGGGGGCGCAGGGGAAGGCGGGGGCGTGAGGGAAGCCGGTGGATCCGGGGGGTCGGCCGGCGGATCCTCGGGCTCGGTCGGCGGAGCCGGGCGCGGTGCAGTGCGGGGTGCCGGGGGAGCTGCCGGTGCCTTCCGGCCTTCTCCGTCCCGGGAGTCGAAGAGGAGGATGGGGCCCTCCTCCACCGAACCCCGGCGGCGAAGCCAGAAGAGGACGGCACCGACGCCCACCACCACAACGGCCGCAGCGGACAGGATCACCCCGAGAGTGGGATTCACCGCCTCAACTCCCGCAGCGCCTCGGCGCGGGTAGGGTCACGATCGGTTTCCGTCATGGCCGGATGCTCTGCTCGATGCCGGTTCGGAGTTGAACGGGAGTGCCTGGACCGGGGGGCGCAGGAGGCTCCGGCGGGAGCCCTCCCCTAGGCCCGATGAAAGCTATGGTGGAACCGCGCTCCGCACACCCCGGACCCACGGTGCGTATATTCCGTGCGTGGTGCCGGGAGTTCCCGGCGCCGGACCGGAGATCGCCCCTTCCCCTTTCGGGCCGAACCCGGGTCGTTTCCCTTCGGGTGGCCGCCTCCGTCCAGGGGAGCGTTCCCCTCGAGAACCGATGACGAAGGAGGATGCTGCGTGACGTGCCCCGGGGCCAGAGAGGTGGCGGCTGTGGTGGCGGCGGCGGAGGAGGCAGGGAGGGGTCTGGTGGATCTCCATTCCCACCTGGTACCGGGGGTGGATGATGGAGCCCGAAGCCTGGAGGATGTCCTGGAGGGCATCGGGCGCTTGGTGGAGCGGGGGGTCCGGACCATCGTCACGACCCCGCATCTGGATGGGAGCCTGACCCTGGACCCCTCAGCGCTGGAGCGTCGCCTGGCCGACGTGGACACGGCCTGGGCAGGGGTGCGCGAGGAGGTGAAGCGCACATTTCCCCTGGTGGAGTTCGCCCGGGCCCACGAGGTGCTCCTGGACGTGCCCTTCCCCGACCTTTCGGACCCGAGGCTTCGGTTCCCCGGCACCTCCGTCGTACTGGTGGAGTGGCCTCGGCTCCAGATCCCACCGGGCACGCCCAGGGTGCTGGACCGCCTCCGGCGGGCGGGCGTCCGACTCCTGGTGGCCCATCCCGAGCGGTACCGGGGGTACGACCGGGACCTCTCCCTGGTCACCACATGGCGGGAGGAGGGAGCCTGGCTCCAGATGAACACCGGTTCGCTGGTAGGGCGGTACGGTTCCCTGGCCCGCCAGCAGGCGCTGCGCCTCCTCGGGCAGGGGGCCGTGGACTGCCTGGCCACGGATTTCCATGGTCGGCCCCATCTCAGGCTCTACCTCCGGGAGGCGGAGGCCCATTTCAGGGAGGCGGGGGCCGAGCAGGCCTGGCGACTCCTCACCCGGGAGAATCCCCTGCGCATCTCCCGGGGGGAGGCCCCCCTTCCCGTCCCAGGCGTGGACTTCACCGGAGGGGTCCTGGGTCGGATCCGGTCCCTCTTCGGGGGATGACCAGGTTCCTGTTCCGGGGATCCGTGTGTGTTGCGCGGTCCATCGTGTGTTGTGGACATGCAACGCTCCGGCCGGGGGGACTGCGGCCCAGGGCCAGCCCCAGGCCCAGCCGAAGAAGCAGGACGAAACAGATGGAGTCCTCCCCTGGAGTCCTCCCCACGTGGCGGGAGGGAGGGAAGGGCGTCCCACCCCGGCCTCGGCGCCTGCGGCACAGGGGTTGCAGAAAGGGGCCCGCTGACGGACCCCACCCGGGCCATGGGAAGGGAGTCAGGCTCCCCCCGCGGCCCCCTCGGGTCCTCCGCCCCGGATCGGATTCCGGGGCGAACCCACGAGAGGTACGCCAATCGGCCCGGCGGCCGAGAGGGAGCCAGACCCATGGAATGGACTGCAGCGTTGATCGGACGCCCCCACCGGGGCGGGCCCGGGCTCCTGGCTTCAGGGGTGGCGGCCCTCGCCCTCCTGGCGCTGTCCCTGGCCCCCCTCCAGGCCCAGGAACCCGGGGACTCCATCCGGCAGCAGTTCCGGATTCCCCTGCCCCCCACCTCCGAGATCATGGTGCGGGGCTCCAGCATCGCCCCGGGGTTCAGCCTCTCCAACCCCACCGGCTTCGGAGCCAAGTATGGCGATGCCTTCGTGGGCGTGGGCTATCAGCATCGCACCCGCATCTTCACGCGGGCCGATGGTGGGGCGGCGGCGGGCTTCGGGCTGGGGAATCCGCAGACCCTCGTGGGACTGGAGACGGTCATCACCACATTCGGGACGGTGCGGACCTGCTGCCGTGGGGGGATCCACTTCAAGGTCCACCGCCTCCTCCCCGGCAACGCCAGCGTGGCGGTGGGCTGGGAGAACGCCATCCTCTGGAACGACCGGGAGGATCGCCCGGCCACCGATGCCGGAAGCAGCCTCTACGTGGCCGGGACCAAGCTCTTCCTCCTGCGTCCCGACGGCGTCCATCCCTTCTCCACCCTCACCATGACGGTGGGGGCAGGCGACGGGCGGTTCCGGCGGGAGCGGGACATCATCGAGGATCGGTCCACCGTGAATCCCTTTGCCAGTGTGGCCACCAGGCTTTCGGAACGCACCTCGGTGATCGCAGATTGGACGGGTCACGATCTGGCGGCGGGGATGTCCATCGTCCCCTTCCCGGATCGGCCCTTCTTCATCTCCCCGGGGGTGGCGGACCTCACCACCCGGCCCCGCTTCGTCATCGGAGCGGGCTACGGCTTCAACTACTCCGGCGTACTCTTCTGACCGAGCGAGGGTAACCCTATGAGGTTCATGAACGACTGGACACGCGTGGGATTCGCCGGAGCCATGGTCCTCGGCGTCACCTTCCTCGGTTCCTCGGCGCTGGCGGGCCAGAGCGTCAATGCCCAGGGTCAGGCTCCCGTCACCGACGTCTCGGGGACCATCATCACCAGCGGCGACGTGGTGGCGGGAATGCTGGCGGGGCAGCCCGGCACCGTGCAGACCTTCTTCTGTCCCGAAGCCACGGGTGTTCGCAATGCCGGGCACCTCCTCCTGGCCGAGCTCGAGTTGGGAGTGATGTGGGTGGTCACCCACGCCCCCGGTGTGAGGCTGGCCTCCGCTTCGGGGCCCATCGCGGCCCCGGTGGGGATGGAGGAGCGGCAGTTCCTCCTCTCCTCGGAGCTCCAGGGCGATCTCGCCGTGGTCCTGTCGGGTGGAGACGGGGTGCGCCCCGCCTCCCGCTCCCTGGAGGCCGGACTGACTCCCGCCTCCAACAGCTCCCGGGCGGCCCAGCGCTCGGCCCGGGACCTGGTCCGGGATCTGGAGGGGCTGGCAAAGGCCACCACGGAGATGGACGTCCACCAGCCGGGTCACGAGGTCCCCACGCATCTCACCCGGACGGTGGCACGCTACAACGCCTTCATCAACGCCAGCTCCGAGGAGTTCCTGAGGAACCCCACCGAGGAGCTGCTGGCCGTCGAGGCCGTCCTCTCCCGCTACATCGTGGCGGCCATGGACCACCATGGAGACGAGAGCGCCTGCGGCGCACCCCATCCGGCTCCGCCGGTGGTGCCGGTGGCCGAGGAACCGCCACCCCCACCGGCCCCGGAGCGGGCCACCACCATCTGCCTGTTCACGGACGGGGATCTCCGGGACGTGATGGCCATCCATCTCCCCCTCACCGGTGAGACGCTGGTGGCGGTGAACGGGGAGCGGAAGCCGGTGTCCGAGGCGTATCCCGAGGATCCGGCACTCTCCCGGGGGGCCGCCCTCGCTGCCCAGGACGAGCCGGTGGAGTTCGGGGAGCGGGAGTACCTCAGGTTCGGCCTTCCCCATGCGGTGAGCCCGGAGGAGATGACCCGGGCCGGAGAGGTGGACGGCGTGCCGGTCTTCCATCCCAGGGGCTCCGAGGCCCCGCCTGAGGTCATCTACATCCCGGTGGGAGCGGGGTGCCTGGCGCAGCCTTTCCAGCGCCAGGAGCTCGTGCGGCAGGTCCAGGGTTGATCCCAGCCACCCTCCGTCACCCCGCCCGGTCCCCCGCTCCCCGGAGCCCCGGGGGGAGGATTCGTCCCTGATGTCCAGCCATGGACGGGTCCTCCTCACCGGGGCCGCGGGATTCATCGGATCCCACTTCGCGGACCGCCTCCTCGAGGCGGGCGAGGAGGTGGTGGGCCTCGACCTTTTCGACGAATTCTACGACCCCGCCGTCAAGGAGCGGAACCTGGCCCGGGCCCGCGACCACGAGGGCTTTGCCCTGGTTCGCGGGGACATCCGGGACCGCGACCTGCTCTCGGCCCTTCCCGACGACATCGGGTCCGTGGTGCATCTGGCGGCCCGGGCGGGGGTGCGGCCCTCCATCCAGGACCCGGCCCTCTATACCTCGGTGAACGTCCTGGGGACCACCACGCTCCTGGAGTTCGCCCGGGACCGGGGGATCCGTCCCTTCGTCTTCGCCTCTTCCTCATCGGTCTACGGGAACAACGAGCGCGTTCCCTTCCGGGAGACGGACCGGGTGGACCACCCCATCTCCCCCTACGCGGCCACCAAGAAGGCGGGGGAGCTCCTCTGCCACACGGCCACCCACCTGGACGGGATCACCACCGTATGCCTTCGGTTCTTCACGGTATACGGGCCCCGACAGCGTCCGGACCTGGCCATCCACAAGTTCGCCCGACTGCTGGCCGCCGGCCAGGAGATCCCCATGTTCGGGGACGGGTCCACCCAGCGGGACTACACCTACATCGACGACATCCTGGATGGCGTGGAGGGGGCGCTGGCCTTCGCCCGCCGGGAGGAGGCCCGCCATGAGATCGTCAACCTGGGGGAGAGTCGGACCGTCTCCCTTTCGGAGATGATCCGGGTGGTGGGAGAGGAGATGGGTGTGGAGCCCAGGATCCGGCGTCTGCCCATGCAGCCCGGAGATGTGCTCCGGACGTGGGCCGACGTCTCCCATGCCCGGGAGCTCCTGGGATACGACCCCTCCGTGGACTTCCGGGAGGGGATCCGCCACTTCGTGGAGTGGTTCGCGACCCTCCCATCGGCGTCGGTCCAGGGCGGCTGATCGGGTGCCCTCGGGGCCCACCGATACCACCGCCCGGAACGGATCGGGCTTCCTCGTGGGCCTGGCCCGGGATCCGGGTCCGGGGAGCCCGGGGGGAGCGCAGTGGTTCGAGGAGGGGTGCGGACTCCGACCCTCCTGGAGCCTGAACGGCCCCGGTGTCTCCCTCGCCCTGGCGGCCCTGGGAGGCTCCCTCGCCCGGGACGAGCCCTCGGGCTCCCTCCTCCTCCTCCACGGCGAGATCCACTCCGGATCTCCCGGGGCCGGCGGGGCCGGCGGGGATGCCGCAGCGGGCCTCCTGGCCGCCTTCCTCGACCGTGGCCCCGACCTCCTCCGGGAGGTGGACGGAAGCTTCGCGGTGGTGTACTGGGAAGGAGGGGAGGGCCGGCTCCTGGTGGCGACGGATCGCTGGAACACCCGACGGGTCTTCGCCACCTCCCGGGGAGGCGTCCAGTGGCTGTCCACATCCGGGACGCTCCATCATCTTCCCCTCCCGGAGCCCGTTCCCGATCCGGGCGGGATCGGGCACTTCCTGGTGAACCAGCTCCCCTACGAGGGTCGCACCCTCTGGAGGGAGGTCCGGGCCCTCCCCCCCGCGTCCCTCCACGAGGTCGACCCCCGGGGGATCCGCTCCAGGCGGTACTGGACGCTGGGTTTGAACGGGGAGCTGGAGGCCGTCCCGGACGCCCAACGAATGGACGGACTCCACGACCGCCTCGTGGCGGCGGTGCAGCGGCGCACAGGCGGAGCGCCCTGGCTGTCCCTCAGCGGCGGATGGGACTCCCGGAGCATCCTCGGCGCGGCCAGGGCGGGGGGGGTGACGAACCTGAGGGCCTTCACCTATGGGGCGATGGGGGCGGGGGCCGACACCGATGCCGGGTTGGCGGCGAGCCTGGCGGAGGCGCTTCATGTCCCCCATCGGTTCATCCCCGGGTACGAGCGGACCCTGGGGAGGGTCCTGGAGGACAACCTCCGCACCGGGGGGACGGTCCAGCTCGTCATGGAGACGGATGCCTGGGAAGGGGTGAATCGCCTGCTGGACGAGGGGGATCCCCCCGTTCCCGTCCTGTTCGGGGACCAGGGGGTGGGGACCATGGACTACCCCTTCCTGCGCACGCCGGCCGATGCCCTCTCGAGCCTCCACATCCGTGGGCTCCGGTCCCTCCCCTGGCTTCGCGACCTCGTGCCGGCCTCCTCCTGGGGATCCATGATGGCGGAGACGGAGGGGGACCTGGAGGCCATCCTGGCTCGGGTGCCCCAGGGCCTCACGCTCCAGGATGCCCGCTACTGGCTCTTCATGGACGTGAAGCTGGCGCGATTCCTGGGCTACCGGGAGTTCTTCACCCAGCCCCGGGGGGCTCCCCGATTTCCCCTCCTGGACCGGGAACTCATCGAGTGGGTCTGCGGGTTGCCCACCCGGGACCGGTTGGGGAAGTCGCTCCTGAAACGGATGTCGGCGCTCCGCTTCCCCGAGGTCTTCCAGGCGAAGGAGGCCACGGATCCCGGGCCCACCGTGGGCCGGTGGTTCCCCCGCCGGTTGCGGGAGGAGGCCCCGGAGATCCGGAGGTGGCTCCGGGAAACCACCAGCCCGTTGGACGGGCTCCTTCCCCCCGACGCCCTGGAGCGCCTCCTGGACGGGGCGTTGGAGGGGCGGTGGGAGGGGGCGCGGGCCCGCCTCCGGCGGCGGCTGCATCGGGATCTCCGGAACCGTCGAGCCGGGGGGTGGATCGGGCGGAGACTTCGCCTGGCCGGAGGTGACCCGACTCCCCCGTGGAGGGCGGCCATCTGGGCCCTCCAGGCCCGCAAGGTACTGGCGTCAGGGGGACGCTGAGGGAGGGGGGGTGGGGCGGGGCTGGCGCACCGCCTCGTAGACCTGGAGATCCTCGCTGCAGAGCATCCTGATCCTACGGATGGTGTCGGGGTTCTCGCGGATGCGTGCCTTCTGGTCCCGATCCGGACTCCGGTTCCTCCGGGGGACCCGGAGCCTCACTCCGAAGCGGGCCTGGAAGGCGTCCACGAAGCTGGCCATGTCCTCCACCGACCCAACCACGGCGAACCGCTCGAGGTTCTGCACCGCTTCCGTGACATAGGGTCCCAGGTCGCCCTCGAGATCCTGGGGAGCACGGGAGAAGTATCGGAGGAACGACGTTCCCGTGACGCGGGCGGCCGGACTGTCCAGGTAGGCTTCCAAGGAGAGGTCGTTGGTGGCCCAATCCGAGTCCTTCTCGGAGTTGTACACGAACTCGGAGATCCATCGCTCCACCGGGTCCCGGAGCACCGTGACAAACGCCCACCGATGCTGGAACGCGTCCACGAGACCCGGCCGGCAGGGCACGTGTCCGGTGGCGAACCCGTGGTGCCCCAGGGCAAGGGCATGGGCCAGCACCTCCTCCCGCAGCTCCATCATGGGCCTGCCCGTGGCGAGGGCCGCCTGGTGGCTTGCCCGCGGATCCACGGAGAAGGGCGGGAAGAGTCTGCGGGAGAGCCGGCCGTAGGCCTGCTGTCGGATGGCCCGTGCCACCGACATCCCGGCGCACTTCGGCACGTGGGGGTAGCAGATCCGGAGGAGGCCCGCCTCCGATCGGCGCCGGACCTCCCGTCGAAGGGCCTGGGGAAGAAGAGTCTTCGTCGGCTCGTGCGGATGGTCGGGAGAACGATCACGGGACGTCGCCCGAGAGGATCCCGATCCTCGGGGGTTGCAGGGAAAGTGCCACACTTCCCACGAACAGGGTCCGCTGCACGCCCGCCTCGTGGGCGACGTGCCGGATGTGGTTGAGGCCCAGGTCCCACTCGACCCGGGCATGGGGCCGGTCCCCCGGACGCCAGAGCCCGGAAAGGGAGGGGCGGAGGGTGATCTCGTGGCGCCCGGTGAGGATCCCCGACTGCTCCTCCAAACCCGCCTGACCGGGCCTCAGGGCTCCCTGGAAACGGGATTCCTCGCCCAGGAGCTGGAGGTCCAGGCGGGGGCGCAGGAGGAGTCCGCCGCGGGCGAGCCATCCGGCCTCCACGGTGGCCGCGATGAGGTCCGCCTTGTCCCACCCCAGTCCCAGCCCCTGGAAGGAGTATTCCTCCCAGGGTCTACGGGTGCGGTAGACCAGGCTCTCGATGGCGGTGACCCGAGCCCGGATGAGGGTCCCGGAGGAGGGAGAGGCATACTCCACCCCCACCATCCCCCCCGTCTCACAGCAGGCGCCGATCCCCGGAGGCGAATCCCCCAGGAGACTCCCGAACAGCACGAGCCCGGGCATGGGCCGCCACCAGAGGTCGAGCTGGGCGAGGACATTGCTCTGGGTGGTCCGTTCGCTGTCCCGGGTGAGTTCCCAGATGGCGAGGGGGGAGAGGAGCCTCGGGTCGAGGCGGCTCCCGGGGCCCCCGTGGAGGGCGGCCTCCGAGACCGCGAGGACCAAATCCGGCCGGATGTGGAATTCCAGTCGGTGGGAGGAGAAGAAGCGGGCGGTGTCCCCGGCCATGTCAGGGAGCGCCGTCACCGCGCCCACGAGGAAGAGGCGGTCGGAGCCGAACCGGTAGGACACCTCGTCGAAGGAATAGGCGCCGTCGGAGCGGAGGAGTCCGTGGGCGCCGGGCGCCCCCCAGTTCCGGAGCCTTCGCCCCAGGGACAGCCGCGCCCGGCGGCCCTGGACCTCCACGTACGCCTCGTCCACCCGCAGCTCGAGCTCCGTCAGGAAGGCCTCGCCTTCCCGGAGGAGGACCCGTCCGTCCGGGAACCTGGGGTCGTGGCGATGGAGGCCGCTGCGTCCCACCGTGACCCCGGCCGCCACATTTCCCATCCGGCCTTTCACCGAGCCCTCCGCCCGTTCCAGGAACCGGGTCCTGGAGAAGGGACCGTCCAGCTCGGGCCGAAGGGGGTCGGGATGGGTCTGGGAGACCAGCCTCCCGCCCACACCCAGGTCGAGCCAGAGGAGGTCCCCGGCCTGTGGCTCCCCCCGGAGCGCGGCCAGTTCGGATCGGAACTCGCCTTCCAGCGCCCGCAGGTGACCGGTTGCACCCGGGGGAAGCCCCTCCCGCTCCAGGGCGAGGAGGGCCCGGGCCACCTCGGTTCGCCGGTAGGGTCGCGTCTGGGGCGAGAGCCCGGCGACCCCTCCGCCCGGGATCCAGAAGTCCAGCACGTCGTAGGCCCAGTGGCCCAAGGGGAGGTACGGGGAAGCGAACGTTCCGGACCCCTCCTCCGCCTCTTCCCCCTCCGCCGTGGCCGGCTCCCCGACGCCCTGGGCGGCCCAGGCGGAATCCGGCGGCCCGGCCCAGATCGCCACCAGGACCAGAAGGAGGACCTGCCCCGGCAAGGAACCCGCCCTCCGCCCGGAGGGGCGCGGCTCGCACGGTGGCACACGGGATTCCACGGCTCCCCTCCTTCCTCCTCGCCCTCGGTTCGTGACCCTTCCCCCGCTCCCCGTCCACCCCCATCCAGGCGGCGACGGCGGGGAGACACCAACCTCCGCGGGGCGGCGCGGGCGGGCAAGTGGGCGGGCTCCCTTCCCCGGGGGACCCGCATCCAGGCGGGGGCCGGGGGCGACCGGGCGGCGGGGGGATCGTTGCAGGGGCGCCCGTCGCGGGTGATGCGGGCGTCCCCCACCCGGGGCAGGCCCCGGAACCCTTCCCGGACACCCCCCCAATGATGCACCCATGGATGCCCCTCATGGACCTCCCCCCGGTCCTCCCGAAGGCCTCCCGGTCACGGCAGCATGGTCCGGAGGGGACGCTGGCATGGGGTGTGCACCGGCACCGGTGTGAGATCGAACCATCCATACCGGAACCCAGGCACACGCACCGGCGGATCCCGGCGAGCGAGGGTGCCGGCGGCCCATCACGGACAACGAATGCAATGAAGGCAGTCATCCTGGCGGGAGGCTTCGGCACGCGGATCAGCGAGGAGAGCGCAGTCCGCCCCAAGCCCATGGTGGAGATCGGGGGACGTCCCATCCTCTGGCACATCATGAAGATCTACTCGGCCCACGGCATCGACGACTTCATCGTCTGCTGCGGCTACAAGGGGCATGTGATCAAGGAATACTTCTCCACCTACTTCCTCCAACGCTCCGACGTGACCTTCGACCTGGCGGAGAACCGGGTGGAGGTCCACAGGAACGGGGCCGAGTCCTGGCGCGTCACGCTGGTGGACACCGGGGACGGGACCATGACCGGCGGCCGGCTGAAGCAGGTGGCCCGGTACCTGGGGGATGAGACCTTCTGCTTCACCTACGGGGATGGCGTCTCGGACATCAACCTGACCAGGTTGGTGGAGTTCCATCGCCGGGAGGGGGTCCTGGCCACCCTGACCGCGGTGCAGCCACCGGGGCGCTTCGGGGCCTTCCGGCTGGAGGATGACGCCACCCGGATCCAGGGGTTCCGGGAGAAGCCCCGGGGCGACGGGGCCTGGATAAACGGAGGATTCTTCGTCCTGGAGCCGGGGGTTCTGGACTACATCGGCGGAGACGAGACCATCTGGGAGCGGGAGCCCATGGACGGCCTGGCCCGGGACGGCCAGCTTGCCGCGTTCCGCCACACCGGATTCTGGCAGCCCATGGATACGCTGCGGGACAAGATGGTCCTCGAGGAACTCTGGGAAAGGGAGAGCCCGCCGTGGAAGGTCTGGTGAGGGAGGAGACGGCCCGGGCGGCCGTGGTCCGGCAGGACCTGGAAGAGATCTGCGCTCGCCTCGACGGGGTCTTCCGGGAGATGGCCGGAGGGCGCCTCCTGGTGACCGGGGGGGCAGGGTTCCTGGGCCATTACCTGGTGCAGGCGCCCCTGCATTGGAACCGCCATCTCAGGGGCGACGCCCCTCCGATCCACCTCACGGTGGTGGACAACTTCCTCCGGGGGGTGCCGGGGTGGCTGGAGGCGTGCCGGGGAGACCCCTCGCTCCGACTGTTGGATCACGACATCACCCGTCCGCTTCCCGCCTCGGTGGAGGCGCCGGACTACATCCTCCATGCCGCCTCGGTGGCTTCGCCCACCTACTACCGGAAGCACCCCATCGAGACCATGGATGCCAACGTCACCGGCCTCCGTCTCCTCCTGGACCACTGCCGGGAGCGGGGCTCCCGCGGGGATGCGGTGAAGGGGTTCGTCTTCTTTTCCTCCAGCGAGATCTATGGGGATCCGGACCCCGGGAGCATTCCCACCGCCGAAGACTACCGTGGCCTCGTCTCCTGCACCGGCCCCCGGGCCTGCTACGACGAGTCCAAGCGATATGGCGAGACCCTTTCCGTGAACTTCGCCCGGGTCCACGGTGTGCCGGTGCGGATCGTTCGCCCCTTCAACAACTACGGGCCCGGTCTGGGGATCCACGACCGCCGGGTCATCCCGGACTTCGCCCGGGACATCCTGGAGGGGCGGGATCTCGTCCTCCTCTCCGACGGATCCCCCACGCGCACCTTCTGTTACGTGGGCGACGCGGTGGTGGGGTACTTCCTGGCCCTGGTCCGGGGGCGGGACGGGGAGCCGTACAACATCGGGGTGGAGGAGCCCGAGGTGTCCATGGTGGAGCTGGCGGAGCGGATGGCGGCGCTGGGTGGCGAGCTCTTCGGGTACCGGGGAGCCGTGACCCGCCAGGTGAGCGGGGATCCCGACTACCTCACGGACAACCCGGTCCGCCGGTGCCCCGATCTCTCGAAGGCCCGGAGCGAACTCGGCTACGACCCCCAGGTGGGTCTGGATGAGGGGCTCCGGCGCTCCCTTCTCTGGTACGCGGAGGATAGGTCGTGAAGGTCTCCATCATCGGAACCGGCTATGTGGGCCTCGTCACCGGCGCCTGCCTGGCGGAGAAGGGTCACCGGGTCGTCTGTGTGGACGTGGACCGGGAGAAGGTGGAGCGGATCTCGCGGGGGGAGGCGCCCATCCACGAGCCGGGGCTCGACGAGCTCCTGGCGCGCCACGTGGGGAAGGGGCTCACGGCCACCACCGACCTGGCCGCCGCCGTCCACGAGACCGAGGTCTCTCTCATCAGCGTGGGGACTCCCTTCGACGGGGAACGGAAGGACCTGAGCTTCGTGGCGGCCGCGGCCCGGGAAGTGGGTCGGGCCCTGGCGTCCCTGGACCGATATCATGTGGTGCTGGTGAAGAGCACCGTGCCCCCCGGCACCACCGACGACCTGGTCCGACCGGTCCTGGAGGAGGAGTCGGGGAAACGGGCGGGTCCCGACTTCGGGGTGGGGATGAACCCCGAGTTCCTCCGGGAGGGGGAGGCGGTGGGGGACTTCATGGACCCTGACCGCCTCGTCCTGGGAGCCCTGGACGACCGGACCTATGGGGTGATGGAGTCCCTCTACGCCGGCTTCCCGGGGGTGGATCGCCTCCGGGTCTCCAACCGGACGGCGGAGATGGCGAAGTACGCCTCGAACTCCCTCCTGGCCACCCTCATCTCCTTCTCCAACGAGATCGCGAACCTGAGCGCGGTCTCCGAGGGGGTGGACGTGGTGGACGTGTTGCACGCCGTCCACCTGGATCGCCGGGTGAGCCCCATCCTTCCCGGGGGGGAGCGGATCCGCCCCGGGCTGGTGAGCTACCTGGGAGCGGGGTGTGGGTACGGCGGGAGCTGCTTCCCCAAGGACGTGAAGGGACTCGTGGCCCACGCCGCCGCGGCCGGGGTGGAGATGCCGGTCCTGTCCTCCGTGGTCCGGACCAACCAGGCACAGCCCGGGGAGATGCTCCGTCTCCTCGGGAAGCACTTCGCGTCCCTGGAGGGGGTCGACGTGGCCGTGCTGGGGCTGGCCTTCAAGCCGGGGACCGACGACATGCGGGAGTCCCCCGCCATCCCCCTCATCCGTCTCCTGGAGGAGGGAGGCGCCCGGGTCCGGGCCTTCGATCCCGTGGCCGGGGAGGAGGCCCGGCGCCGCTTTCAGGGGAATGGCGTGCGGATCTGTGACTCCCTCCCGGAGGCGGTGGAGGGGGCGCAGGCGATCCTCCTGGTCACCAGGTGGCCGGAGTTCGAGGTCCTGCCCTCCCTCCTGGGCAACCGCGCCGAACCGCCGGTGGTGGTGGACGGCCGTCGGATGCTGGAGCCGGGCCAGGTGGCCCGCTACGAGGGGATCGGTCGCTGACATGCGCTTCCTCCCCACGAGGGTGGAGGGTGCCTGGGTCGTGGCCCTCGAAGAGCGGGGCGACGACCGGGGCTCCTTCGCCCGGGTCTGGTGCCAACGGGAGTTCGCCGACCAGGGACTCGCCACCGGGTTCGTGCAGGGGAACACCGCTGTGACCCGGCACCGGGGGACGGTGCGAGGCATGCACCTTCAGCTTCCCCCCCACGGAGAGGCCAAGCTGGTCCGATGCCTGAGGGGAGCGGTCTGGGACGTGGTGGTGGACCTGAGGCCCTCCTCCCCCACCTTCCTGCAGTGGGAGGGCGTGGAACTATCGTTGGAGAATCGGAAGATGCTCTACGTCCCGGAGGGGTGCGCCCACGGCTACCAGGCCCTGGCCGACGACAGCGAGGTCTTCTACCTCGTCTCCGCCTTCTACGCCCCGGAGGCGGAGCGGGGGATCCGACCCGACGATCCCGCGTTGGGGGTGGAGTGGCCCCTCCCGGTGGAGGGGCTCTCGCCGAAGGACCGGACCTGGCCGGACTTCGACCCCGCTGCTCCCTTCTCCCGGGTGGAGCCGTGACGGAGCGGGAGCGGGTGGGCGTGGTGCCTGCGGCCGGACGGGGGACCCGCCTGGGGTCCCTCCCCTTCAGCAAGGAGATCTTCCCCGTGGCCTGGGCCGTGGACGGGGACGGATCTCCCCGCCCCCGGGTGGCGGCGGAATGGCTCCTCAGGGGGTTTGCCGCCGCCGGTGCCCGACGGGCCCACGTCGTGCTCCGGGACGGAAAGTGGGATATCCCGGGGTGTCTGGGGGACGGGGAGCGGTTCGGGCTCTCCCTGGCGTACCTCCTCATGCGCTGGCCCCACGGGCAGCCCTTCACCCTGGACGCCGCCTACCCGTTCCTGGGGGAAGCGACGGTGCTGTTCGGCTTCCCGGACATCCTGTTCCGGCCGGAGGGCGCGCTGGATGTCCTGGCCAGCCGGGTGGAGGAGACCGGAGCGGATGTGGCGCTGGGCCTCTTCCCGGCCCACCGTCCCTGGAAGATGGACATGGTGGAGACCGATGGAGCGGGGCGGGTGCGGGACATCCGGATCAAGCCCCGGGAGACCGCCCTCACCGAGACCTGGATCCTGGCGGCGTGGGCGCCTTCCTTCACCCGTTTCCTCCACGCCTTCGTGGAGGAGCGGCTCACCGGAGCAGTGCGGACGGATCGGCTGGACGGGATGGAGGGGCGGCGGGACGAGATTCCGCGGGGGAGTGTGGACGGCGGTGGAGCCGAACTCTACCTCGGGGACGTCTTCCGGGCGGCGATGGAGGCCGGCCTGGCCGTGGAGGGGGTCTCCTTCCCGGAAGGCGACTACATCGATATCGGGACCCCTGACGAGCTCAGACAGGTGCTACGGGGGGACTTCCTGGGGACGGCTGAAGACCCGGTGGAACCGGGATGGGAGGGCAGGACGGGATGATCATCGTGGATCGGGAGCTGGAGCGGCGGGAGGCCGAGGGGCGGCCCGTCCGGGTGGCCATGGTGGGGGCCGGGTACATCGGGCGGGGAGCGGCCCGTCAGATGGCCCGGATGCCGGGGATGCGCCTGGTGGCCATCGCCAACCGCACCCCCGAGCGGGCCGAGCGGGCCTTCCGGGAGGCCGGGGCAGCCGAGGTCCGGCGTGTGGAGCGGGTGGCCGACCTGGAGGACGCCGTCTCCCGTGGGGTCCCGGCCATCACCGAGGACCCGGAGCTCCTCTGCCGGGCCGGCCCCGTGGACGTGGTCATCGAGGCCACCGGGGATGTGGAGTTCGGGGCCCACCTCTCCATGGCCGCCATCGACGGGGGGAAGCATCTGGTCCTGATGAATGCGGAGTTGGACGCCACCCTCGGACCCATCCTGAAGGAGCGGGCGGACCGGGCCGGGGTGGTGGTGACCAACACCGACGGGGACCAGCCCGGGGTGGTGATGAACCTCCTGCGGTTCGTCCGCACCATCGGGGTGCGCCCCGTCCTGGCGGGGAACATCAAGGGCCTCCAGGACCCCTACCGGACCCCGGAGACCCAGCGGGGTTTTGCGGAAGCCCACGGCCAGGACACGAAGATGATCACCTCCTTCGCCGACGGCACGAAGCTCTCCATGGAGATGGCCGTGGTGGCCAATGCCACGGGATTCCGGGCGGGTCGGCGGGGAATGTACGGACACCGCTGCGACCACGTCGACGAGGCGCCGGGGCTCTTCCACCTGGAGGAACTGCTGGGGAGGGGGCCCGAAGACGGTCTCGTGGACTACGTCCTGGGGGCCCAGCCCGGGCCGGGGGTCTTCGTCCTGGGATACGACCCCGATCCGGCGCGGGCCGCCTACATGAAGTACCTGAAGATGGGGGAGGGACCGCTCTACACCTTCTACGTCCCCTATCATCTCCCCCACCTGGAGGTCCCCATCTCCGCAGCCCGGGCCGCTCTCTTCCGGGATCCGGTCATCGCCCCCCGGGGTGCACCCGTCTGCGAGGTCCTGACGGTGGCGAAGCGAGACCTGAGGGCCGGGGAGACCCTGGACGGGATCGGTGGATTCACGGCCTACGGGGTCATCGAGAACGCGGACACCTGCCGGGAGATGGGCGCTCTCCCCATGGGGCTGGCCGACGGGTGCACCCTCCGGGAGGATGTCCCGAAGGACCGCCCGATCCAGTTCGCGGATGTGGACCTTCCCGGGGGACGGCTCTCCGACCGGTTGTGGGCCGAGCAGGTGTCGCGGTTCCAGCCGGAGGGGGCGCCCGATGCCCCGGGGCGCGCACCGGAGGCGGGCGCGTGACCACCTACGTCCTCGGCATCTCGGCATACTTCCATGACTCGGCGGCCGCCCTCCTCCGGGACGGGGAGATCGTGGCCGCCGCCCAGGAGGAGCGCTTCACCCGGGTGAAGCAGGACCCGGGGTTTCCCACCCTGGCCACCCGCTACTGCCTCCAGGAGGCGGGAATCGGCCCCGGGGAGGTGGACCTGGTGGCCTTCTACGAGAAGCCCTTCGAGAAGTTCGGAAGACTGGTGGACACCTTCGCCACCACCGCACCAGGAGGATACCCCCTTTTCGAGGGAGCCTTCCCCGAGTGGGCGGAGGCGAAGCTCCACCTTCCCGAGGTGCTCCGACAGGAGCTGGGGCCGGACTTCACGGGGGAGATCCTCTTCGCCGAGCACCACGAATCCCATGCGGCCAGCGCCTTCTTCCCATCCCCCTTCCAGGAGGCGGCCATCCTCACCCTGGATGCGGTGGGGGAATGGTCCACCTCCGCCCTGGGGCACGGACAGGGGCATCGCATGACGCTCCAGCAGGAGCAGCGGTTCCCCCACTCCCTGGGGATGCTCTACTCCGCCTTCACCTACTACACGGGCTTCAAGGTCAACTCGGGGGAGTACAAGCTCATGGGCCTGGCCCCCTACGGCCGTCCCATCTACCGGGACCGGATCCTGGACGGGGTGCTGGACCTGCACGAGGACGGGTCCATCCGGCTGGACATGTCCTACTTCGACTTCCATCGGGGGCGAGGGATGACCTCGCCCCGCTTCCACGACCTGTTCGAGGGTCCCCCGCGGACTGCGGAGAGCACCATCACCCAGAGGGAGATGGACCTGGCCGCCTCCATCCAGGTCGTGTGCGAGGAGGTGGTCCTGCGGTCGGCTGGGCATGTGCAGCGGCTCACGGGATCCGAGAACCTGGTGATGGCAGGGGGCGTGGCGCTGAACTGCGTGGCCAATGGGCGGGTGGCCCGGGAAGGTCCCTTCCGGCGGATCTGGATCCAGCCGGCGGCGGGGGACGCGGGAGGTGCGCTGGGTGCGGCTCTCCTGGCCTGGCATCACCACCAGGACCGTCCCCGGACGGTGCAGCCGGGGGACAGTCAGAAGGGGTCCTTCCTGGGCCCCGCCTTCGGGAACAGCGAGATCGGTCTCTTCCTGGACGCCATGGGCGCCCGGTACCGGCATATCGAGGACGAGGACGCCCTCCTGGACCACCTGGCGGAGATCCTGGACCAGGACAAGGTCGTGGGCTGGTTCCACGGCCGCATGGAGTATGGTCCCAGGGCCCTGGGGGCCCGGAGCATCATCGGCGACCCCCGGTCCCCCGCCATGCAGCGGACCATGAACCTGAAGATCAAGTACCGGGAATCCTTCCGGCCCTTCGCTCCCTGTGTCCTGAGGGAGCATGTGCACGAGGTGTTCGAGACCGAACCCGGCCAGGACTGGCCCTACATGCTCTTCGTCACCGACATCCGCCCGGAGCTGAGGCGGGTGCTGGACGAAGGGGAGCGGCAGCGCATGGAGGACCCGGATCTCCGTGTCCGGGTGTCCGTGCCCCGATCCGAGCTCCCGGCCATCACCCACGTGGACCATTCCGCCCGGGTACAGACCGTGGACGAGGAGCGCCATGGACGGTTCCATCGATTGATGAGGCGCTTCCACGAACGGACCGGGTGCCCCGTGGTGGTGACCCCGAGATTAAACATCCGGGGCGAGCTCATCGGCATCAACACCTTCATCTATACCGGCGGGACCAGCGCGGGGTTCATCGGGCTCAGCTTCGCCATTCCGAGCAACCGCGTGGAGCGCATCATCAATCAGCTGCTTACCACCGGAGAGGTGGCGCTCGATTATGATCCCGGCATGAATTTCACCTCGATGACCGAGCAGCTGATCTACCGGTATCAGCTGCCGTATGTGGCCGGGCTT